>CAYXBD010000055.1:0-4559 GCA_964463275.1 uncultured Alphaproteobacteria bacterium
TTAGAAAAACTAGGGGCAAAAATTTTTATTGAGAAAGGATATATTTATGCAGAAGCATTAAAAGGTTTAAAGGGCAATAAAATTATTTTTCCTAAAGTATCTGTAGGTGCAACTATTAACGTTTTAATGGCTGCTGTTTTAGCAAAAGGTACAACAGAAATTCATAATGCTGCGAAAGAACCTGAAATAGAAGATTTGGGTCTTTGTTTAAGATCTATGGGTGCAAAAATTGAAGGTTTGGGAACAAATAAAATTTTAGTAGAAGGAGTTACAAAGTTACAAAAAACAAATTATAAAGTAATGCTTGATAGGATAGAAGCTGGTACATATGCATTGGCTGTTGCAATAGCTGGAGGCGAAATAGAATTAGTAGGTGCTGAAAAAAAATTATTAACTTTTTTTTTAAATGTGTTAGACACTATAGGTGTAGAGTATTTTGTGACTGAGAACAGTATAATTTTTAAAAGAAACTCAAATTCATTAAATTCTATAGATATTACAACAGAACCATACCCCGGATTTCCAACAGATTTACAAGCGCAATTAATGGCTGTAATGGCAATATCAAATGGCACTTCAGTTATAACGGAAAATATATTTGAAAATAGGTTTATGCACGCTCCTGAACTTATTAGAATGGGTGCGAAAATTAAATTAAAGAATAATTTAGCAATAGTTGAGGGGGTTAAAAAATTAAAAGGAGCTGAGGTTATGGCTACTGATCTTAGAGCTTCAGTTTCATTAGTACTTGCAGGCTTGGTAGCGGAAGGTACAACTAATATCGATAGAATCTATCATATCGATAGGGGCTATCAAGATATTGTAAAAAAACTTCAGTTTTGTGGTGCAAATATTAAAAGAATATCAGTATGAAAATAAGTTCAAAAATTATATTAGCAATACCTAAAGGTAGGATTGCAAAAGAAATAATTTCTCTACTTTCTTCATTAAACCTTGATCCTGAAAAAGATTTCTTTGAGGATCAAGAAAATAGAAAACTTTTATTTAAGACAAAAACAAAAAACTTTTTATTAACAAAAGTTAGAAATTTTGACGTTCCAACTATTGTTGCGTTTGGTGGAGCTGATTTAGGAATTGTTGGAAGTGATGTAATAAATGAATTTGATTACGAAGAAATATATACTCCAATTGATTTAAAATTAGGAAAATGTTCTATGGTATTAGCTAAAAAAAAAAATCAAAAATTTAATTTTGAATCAACTAGTGTAGTTAAAGTAGCTTCTAAATATCCTATAGCAACGCAGAATTTTTTTGGGAATAAAGGCAAACAAGTAGAATGTATTAAACTAAATGGTTCTATTGAAATAGCACCACAATTAGGAATTTCTGAAATGATTGTAGACTTAGTTTCTACAGGTAAAACTTTAAAAGAAAATAATCTTGAGATTATTGAAAAAATAAATGATGTATCTTCTAATTTAATAGTAAATCGCGTTTCATTAAAAACAAAATCAGATGATATTAATAAAATAATAAAACTTTTTGAAAAGAAAATATCATGAGTAAAAAAATAATTTATAAAAAAAACGATATAAAAAAATTTGTTTCCAGTCTTATAAACCAAAATAAATCTTTAAATATTAAAATTGAACAAGAAGTTGAGAAAATATTTCAGAATATACAACGTAAAGGGGATAAAGCGTTATTTAGTTATGCAAAAAAATTTGATGGATGTAAATTAAATGCAAAAAATATTTCAATAGATAAAAATAAAATAAAAATTTTTGCTAAAAAATGTCCCAAAGATATTGCAAAGGCATTATATTTTTCTTTTTCAAGAATAAAGAAGTTCCATTTACATCAAATTCCAAAAAATTATAAATACAAAGATAGTAAAGGCGTGATTTTAGGTTCCCAATGGAAACCTATAAATTCTATTGGAATTTATGTACCAGGTGGAACCGCAACTTATCCTAGCTCTATATTAATGAACTCTATTCCAGCTAAAATAGCTGGGGTGAGAAAAATAGTAATGGCTATACCGCAAAAAAATACAAAATTAAATCCAATAATTGCAAAAGCGGCTGAAATTGCTGATATAGATATAATATATAGAGTTGGAGGCGCTCAATCTATTGCTGCTCTTGCTTGGGGCACAAAATCTATAGAACCTGTTGATAAAATTGTTGGTCCAGGAAATATTTATGTAACTAGTGCAAAAAGAAAGATTTTTGGAAACGTTGGAATTGATATGATAGCTGGTCCATCGGAAATATTAGTAGTTTCAGATAAAAATAACAACCCAGATTGGATTGCTGCAGATTTATTGTCACAAGCTGAACATGACATAAATTCTAGATCTATTTTAATAACCGATGACTTAGCTTTTGCAAAAAAAGTAACTAAATCGATCGATTTAATTTTAAAAGATTTACCGAGATCGAAGATTGCATCAAAAAGCTGGAAAAATAATGGTAAAATAATAGTTATAAAAAGAATTTCTAGTTCTTATGAAATTATTAATCAATTAGCTCCTGAGCATCTAGAATTAGCTATAGATGAACCAGAAGCAATTCTAAATAAAGTTTATAATGCAGGATCAGTTTTTTTAGGCAGATATACACCAGAAGCAATCGGAGACTATGTTGCAGGCCCAAACCATGTTTTACCTACTGGAAGAACTGCAAGGTTTTCATCAGGTCTTGGGGTATTAGATTTTTTAAAAAAAATAACCTATACTAAATGTGATAAAAAAAGCTTACAATTATTATCTAATTCAGCCATAAAAATAGCTAAAGCAGAAGGATTGGATGGTCATGCTTTATCAATTAATATGAGGAAAAAATAACAATGGTTAAAGAAGAAGCTTTAGAATTTACAGGTGTTGTCTTAGAACTTTTACCAAACGCTATGTTTAAAGTTAAACTTGATAATGACCACGAGGTACTAGCACATTCTTCTGGCAAATTAAGAAAAAATAGAATTAGAGTTTTAGTAGGGGACAAAGTAGATGTTGAGATGACTCCGTATGATTTAACTAAAGGAAGAATAGTATACAGACATAAAGATTAATTTTTATTATTTGTAATAAGTATTGTATTTTGATTTCTATAAAAAATAAGACTATATTAAAATCTTTAAATATTTATGCCCAGGTAGCTCAGTCGGTAGAGCAAAGGACTGAAAATCCTTGTGTCGGTGGTTCGATTCCGCCCCTGGGCACATTTAAGAACTAGATATGAAAAAAAAAGTTGCTTTAATAACAGGTATAACAGGTCAGGACGGTGCATATTTAGCAAATTTACTTTTGAATAAAGGTTATAAAGTTTACGGCACTTATAGAAGAAGTTCATCATTAAATTTGTGGAGACTTGAAGAATTAGGAATTTTAGAATCCATAGAACTTCTCTCTCTTGAATTATTAGAGAAATCAAATATTGAAAGAGTTATAAAATTAATAAAACCAGATGAATTTTATAATCTTGCAGCTCAGAGTTTTGTAAGTTTATCTTTTGAGAATCCAATATACACTGCTCAAGCAGATGCCTTAGGTGTTTTAAAGATATTGGAATCAATAAGAATGATTGATAAAAAAATTAAATTTTATCAAGCATCTTCATCTGAAATGTTTGGTGAAGGAAATTTAAAGAAATTAAATGAGAAGTCACTTTTTCATCCAAGAAGTCCTTATGCAATTTCAAAAGTTTTTGGCCATCATATAACTGTTAATTATAGAGAAGCTTACGGAATTTTTGCGTGTTCAGGAATTTTATTTAATCACGAATCTCCATTAAGAGGAATTGAGTTTGTAACAAGAAAAATTACTTCAACATTGGCTGAAATTCATGCTGGTAGAAAAAAAACTCTCGAACTTGGAAATATATATGCTAAAAGAGATTGGGGTTATGCTGGTGATTTCGTAGAAGGGATATGGAAAATGATTCAAAACGATAAACCAAAAGACTATTTACTAGCAACAGGAGAGGAACATTCTGTTAAAGAGTTTGCAACATTAGCAGCGAAGTTAACAGGTTTTAATTTAGTTTGGAAAGGAAAGAAACCAAATGAGCACGCCATAGATAAAGATACTAAAAAAGTTATAATCAAAAAAAATCCAGATTATTGTAGACCTTCAGATGTTTCCTTATTAAAAGGAGATTCAAAAGAAGCAAGAAATAATTTAAATTGGAAACCAAAAGTAAAATTTAAAAACTTAGTAAAGATAATGGTTGAAAGCGATAAAAAAAGAGCACTTAAAGGAAAAATATTACAATAATTAGTTTCTATTATAAATATCTTCAAATCTTATAATATCATTTTCTAACAATTTATCTCCAGTCTGTATCTCAATAATTGTAAGCGGAATTTTTTTTTTATTTTCAACTCTATGTTTTGCTCCTTTAGGAATATCTATAGATTGATTTTTCTTTAAATTATACGTCTTATTATTTTTAGTTACACATGCCTTTCCTTTGACTACAATCCAATGTTCTGATCTATATTTATGTTTTTGATATGATATTTTTTGTTTAGGATTTATTATTAATTTTTTTACTTGATAATTTTTTTTAGTCAAAAGTACTTCAAAAGATCCCCAA
>CAYXBD010000056.1:0-1969 GCA_964463275.1 uncultured Alphaproteobacteria bacterium
TTTTAAAGTAAACTGAATGAATAATGTAATTATTTTTTCCAATAAACAAACATGTTTTTTTTATTTTTTATAGCAATACCTATTATAGAAGTAATACTGTTCATCACTATAGGAAAATATATAGGTCTCTGGAATACAATTTTTATAATAATAATAACAGGAATTATTGGCGCAATATTAGTTAAAAGCCAAGGAATAACTATTTTAAATAAGGCATTAGAAGAAATTAAATCTAATAAAATGCCCATATTCTCAATTTTTGAAGGAATAGCCGTTCTCATTGCAGGAGCTTTTTTACTTACTCCTGGTTTTCTTACAGATACTTTAGGATGTATCTTATTAATACCAAAAACTAGAAATACAATTATTAAATATATAACTTTGTATCTAGAAAAAAGGACAATATATAAAAAAGAATCAAAATATGATAAAAATGAAGAAGACAAAAAAAATAAAATTTTTGAAGGTAATTTTGAAGAAATTGATGACAACGAAAAAAAAAAGTAGCTTTTTTAACCCCTATGATTAATATGCTTAATCAATAAAAAAATGGCAAAAAAAATACAAAAAAAACCAGGCAATGTGCCTGAGGGATCGCCAGCAGGAATCTTTATAAATGCGCAATATTTGAAAGATTTATCTTTCGAAAACCCAAATCCATTAGAAACTTTAAAAAATAACGATAAACCTGAAATAAAAATTCATGTAAATACCATAGTTAAAAAATTACCAGATAATGCTTTTGAAGTTACCTTAGATATAAAAACTGAGGGGAAAAAAAAGGATAAAGTTTCTTTTATTGCTGAAGTTAGCTATGCTGGAATTTTTACATTAAACAAAGTCCCAACTGAACACGAAAAACCTTTTTTATTAATTGAAGCTCCGAGAATGTTATTTC
The DNA here is from genome assembly GCA_964463275.1 of uncultured Alphaproteobacteria bacterium. Lineage (GTDB taxonomy): Bacteria > Pseudomonadota > Alphaproteobacteria > CAYOOR01. The sequence continues at coordinate 899 of CAYXBD010000056.1, forward strand.
CCTTCGCAAGAAATATTTTAGCTGAAACAACTAGAGATGGTGGTTACCCACCCTTATTGTTAAATCCAATAGATTTTGCTGCTCTATATCGTCAACAAATGGCAGAAAAAGAAAAACAAGAAAAAGAAAAGAAAAATTGATTTAATTGTTTTTTTTTAATCATACATTTTCCATATAGGGTTTTTAATTTTTTTTATAAAATCTTTATGATTTCCTAGTTCTTCACTTAATAAAACAAACTTTCTATCTTTTAATTTTTTTTTTTCAAGAACTTTAATTTCTTCCTTTTTTCCTTTTTTTTCTTTTGATTCTAAAATTAAATTTGGTTGTTGCCCTCCTTTTAATTCTAAATATACTTTTGCCAACAATTTTACATCAACTATAGCGCTGTGTCTTTTTCTAATTGTTAAATCAATATCAAATCTTCTACACAAAGCATCTAAATTAGCAGGCGAACCAGGAAATGCTTTTCTAGCAAGAATTAAAGTATCAATAATTGGGTTTGTTATAATATTTAATTTATTAAATTTTAATTCATAATTTAAGAATGGTATATCAAAAGCAGTCCCATTATGTGCAACTATTGAAGAATCTTTTATAAATTTTAGAAAATCAGGAACTATTTCATTAAAAAGTTTTTTATCTTTTAAAAATTCATCGGATATCCCGTGTTTTTCTTTTGCGCTAAAACTACTTTCTTTTTCTGGATTAATATAAGTTTGATAAATTCTACCAGTTGGCAAATAATTTATAAGTTCTAAACACGCTATTTCAATTATCTTATGTCCTTCTTTATATTCCAGTCCTGTTGTTTCTATATCTAAAACAATTTGTCTCATAAATTAAATTTGAAAATTAATATAAATAATAACTGAAAGTTTTTTCAACAAATGCTGTTAAATCTTCAGTTAAACCAATTTTATCAGAAACTCTAGCACCTTTTGTTATTTGGCTTTCTGCCCAGGTTAAAGAACCATAATAAAAACTATCGACTATTTTGTCTACAAATGCTAATTCCATTCTTTTGTCGTCTGCATTATTTACAATACCTTCTTCAAATATTAGGTTGCT
>CAYXBD010000056.1:2069-4540 GCA_964463275.1 uncultured Alphaproteobacteria bacterium
TTATCTTATCTTCATTTAAATTTTCATTTGTTTTATTTGCAACAGCAAAAGAGAAATTTTTATCTTCACAATATTTTTTTTCTGATAATGCCCTTGTTAATCTACAATCTTTACCTGTAACATATGATATAGCGTGGTCGCTATTTGTTTTACCTGTAGCAGAATAAGTTACAATATTAGAAGTTAGTGATGCAATAGTATACCCTGAGCAACTAGGTAATAGAAACAATAAAAGAATAACAAAATATCTCATTTTCAAATAAACCAACATTATTATATCAAAATTTATGGAGAGTTTATTAAACTTCTTATTTTTTCTGTGGATAACTTAAAAAAAGTTGTTAGTAAGACCAAAAAAGCTGTTTATAACCTTGTGGATATTATTTTATCTAAAGTTTTTTTTAAACTTTTTTTTGTTTTTTTTTTTGGTCCATTGTTGTTTATTATAAAATCTGCTAAATTTTTTTTCTTATTAGATATTTGATTAGATAAAATTTTTTTAAATAATTCATTTGTTATATTTTTTCTTTTTTTTATTCTTTGAAATTGAATTTTTTTATTTACATCCATTAAAATAATATAATCGTAATTTTTTTCTGCTTTTTGTTCAAAAATTATTGGTATTTCCATAATTATAAGTTTTTTTTTTTTATTTATATTAAAAAAAATTTTTTTTTTCTTTCTTACATATGGATGAATAATTTTTTCTAATTTTCTTAGTTTTTTTTTTTCGCCGAATACTATTGATGCCAGCATGGTTTTATTTAATTTTTTTCCGATAAATGATTTAGGAAATAGTTTATAAATTTTTTCTTTTACTGTTTTTTTTTCAAGAATTTTTTTTACTTCCTCGTCTGCTGAAAATACTTTTATTTTCTTTGATCTAAAAAAATTTAAAGCAAATGTTTTTCCGCTTCCAATTGTTCCTGTTAAACCTATAAGAATCATTTAATTTCTTTCTCAAGAATTTTTTTTAATTTATTAGTTATTTTTGGTTTTTTGTTTAACCAATAATAAAACGATCTTTGTGCTTGGTACATTAACATATCTAGGCCGTTGGTGTTTTTTATTCCTCTTTCTTTTGAATTTTTTATCAATTTTGTTTCTAATGGATTATATACTAAATCAAATACAACTGAATCTGTTTTAAGTTTTTCGATATTTATATCTAATGCTGGAAAATTTTTCATACCTAGTGGAGTTGTATTTACCAAAAGGTCGCTTTTTTCTAAGTTTTCTTCTAAATTTTTCAAATTTTCACATACAATTTTTATTTTTAAATTAGAAGAAAAATTTCTTATAAAATCTTTTTTAATTTTTTCTGCATTTTTTTTTGTTCTATTAAATATATTTATTTTTTTATATCCCATTTCTATCAACGCACATAAAACCGCTCTTGCCGCTCCTCCTCCTCCAATAATTATTGCTGTTTTTCTTTTTTTATTTTTAATTAACTTTATTAAAGATTTTTTAAATCCATATACATCTGTATTTTTTCCTTCTATTATATTTTGCTTTGAAAATATTAAAACATTTGTTGCCCCAACGAAATTTACAACTTTATCTTTTTTATTGAGAAATTTTAACGCCTCTTCTTTAAGTGGTATTGTTAAATTTACTCCTTTATAACCTTTGTTGCATAATTTTTTTATTGTTTTTTCAAAGTTTTTTATAGGAGTCTTTATAGCTTCATATCTTCCACTGATACCTAGTTCTTTTAACCAATAATTGTGCATTTTTGGAGATAAAGTATGTTTTATTGGATCTCCTAATATGGCTATTTTATTAATTTTCAAATTAAAAACCCCTTTTTATTTAAAAATTTTAATAATGGTATTAAAGGTAGTCCTAAAATTGTAAAATAACTTCCTTCTATCTTCTCAAAAAGAGTTATTCCTGAATTTTCAATTTGATACAGCCCCGATTGTTGTATTTTTTTTAGCCTTAGTTTGCGGATATATCTTGTTATCTCTTTTTTTGTTAATTTTCTTATTTTCAATTTTGCTTCATCGTTGCAGCTCCAAATTTTTTTTCCTTTTTTAGAAATATAAAGACTTGAATAAATTTTATGTTCTTTTCCTTTTAGCTTATTTAATAATTGCGTAGCCATTGTTTTTGTTTTTGGTTTCGATAAGAATTTTTTTTTATATATCAAGCAGGTATCTACGCCCAGGACTAAATATGATGGATATTTTAACGAGGTTTTAATTGATTTTTGTTTAGCTAAATTTTGACAGATTTTTTCTGGTTTGCTTATATTATTTAATTTTTCTTTTTCTTTTTCTTCATTAATTAAAGGTGTTTTATATGTAAATTTAATTCCAGTATTAATTAATATTTTCTTTCTAGTTAGGCTTGTTGACGCGAGTAATATTTTTTGCATGTTTTGTTATTAAATTTGTTAATTAAATATGAATTTAGGCATGTTATACACATATGGCAACTATATTTGATTTTTTTGTAGAAAATTA
>CAYXBD010000057.1:0-4459 GCA_964463275.1 uncultured Alphaproteobacteria bacterium
TGCGCTTTATAGAGATGGCTCAAAACTATCTCAACCTTTAAGCTCAACTATTATTGAAGATGAAAATATTGTTATTGAAGATAATTCTACAAAAGAAAAAACTATGCATGTAGCACAGAAAATTGCAGAAGATTATATACAAGAGATTGTTAGAACAAAAAGAAAAAGACTGCCTGATAGAAGAAAAGGCTATACACAAAAAGCAATTGTAGCTGGCCATAAAGTTTATTTAAGAACTGGAGAGTACGATGATGGTTCTATTGGAGAGATATTCTTAGATATGCATAAGGAAGGAGCAGCATTTAGAAGTTTGATGAATAATTTTGCAATTGCAATATCAATAGGTTTACAATACGGCGTTCCTCTTGAAGAATTCGTTGAAGCTTATGTAAATACTAAGTTTGAACCATCTGGTACAGTTCAAGGTAACGATTCAATAAAAATGGCAAGTTCTATTTTAGATTATATTTTTAAAGAGTTGGCCATATCGTACTTAAATAAAAAAGATTTAGCGCATATTGATCCTGAAAAAAGAGTATCAATTAACCAGGATAATAAAAATAAAATAGACGAATTAAAAGCCGCTGCTATGAATGAACCAATATCTAGATATGCAAGCACTGGATATGTAAGAAGTAATTTTTATGTCCTCTCGGGTGGTATGGAGGATTTACCTAAAGAAAATAATCGAGAAATTAGAGATAATATTGAGAAAAAAATAAAAAATTCTAAAAAACGTATAGATGATCTAGTAAAAAAAGCAAAATTAAAAGGTTATGAGGGAGACGCGTGTACAGAATGTGGAAATTTTACTTTAGTAAGAAATGGAACTTGTTTAAAATGTGATACTTGTGGTGGCACTACAGGCTGTAGTTAAAATACATGAAAAATTCAATAGAAAAAAATCTAGATACAATGGGTTTTTCATTACCAAAAAAAATTAAGGTTGCTGGATCATATATTCCATTTATATATGAAGGAAAATTTTTATTTATATCGGGTCAATTGCCAATAAAAAATAACAAAGTTATATTTTCAGGAAAAATTAATAATAAAAATAAAGATTATGGATACAAAGCAGCACAGCTATGCGGTGTAAATATTTTAGGATTAATCAACGCAGCTACAAAAGGTGATCTTAATAAAATTAAAAGATGCATTAGAATAAATGGTTTTGTTAATTGTGAAAAAAATTTTACAGAACAACCATTTATAATTAATGGTGCTTCAGATCTAATCATGAAAATCTTAAAAAAAAAGGGGCAGCATACTAGAACTGCTATTGGTGTTACTAGTTTACCATTAAATGCTAGCGTTGAAATCGATGCGATTTTTCTAACTAATTAATTTTTCTTTCTTTTTCTCGGTTATAAAATTAAATTTTAATTTATCATTACCTATCATATTAACTCTTATCAAAATTTTTGATTTAAATTTACTATTTGATAACAAATAGTCAGCAATTGGTTCTTTAATTTTTAACTGTATTAGTCTAGAAAGAGGACGAGCCCCAAAAATTTCACTATATCCATTTTTTACTAAGAAATTCTTTACATTTGAATCTAGTACAATTGAAATATTTTTTTCTTTCAAATTATCTTTAAGTTGATTTATAAATTTATCAACAATTTTTTGAACGGTTTGAGGGGTTAACGAATTAAATGTTATAATTGAATCTAATCTATTTCTAAATTCAGGTTTAAATAAAAATTTGATTTCCTCTTCGTTGTCTAATTTTTCTTTGTTTGTTCCAAAACCTACTTTTTTCTTTGTTAAATTCTCACCACCAATATTGGTAGTTAATATCAAAATTGTATTCTTAAAATTAATTGATTTACCATTATTATCAGTTAATTTTCCATAATCCATAACTTGGAGTAATATATTGAAAAGATCTGGATGAGCCTTCTCAATTTCATCAAATAATACTACTGAGTGAGGATTTTGATCCACAGCCTCAGTAAGAAGGCCTCCTTGGTCAAAACCTATATAGCCCGGTGGTGAGCCAATTAATCTTGCGATACTATGCTTTTCAGAATATTCAGACATATCGAGTCTAATAAACTTTGATCCTAAAACATTTGATAACTGTTTTGCTAATTCTGTTTTTCCAACTCCAGTAGGTCCGGTAAATAAAAAACAACCGACTGGTTTATCTGGTTCAGATAATCCAGCTTGAGAAATCTTAATTGAACGTGTTAAATTATTAACAGCTTTGTCTTGACCGTATATTAATTTTTTTATTTTTTTATCTAAGTTTTTTGCTAAAAGATTTCTTTGATTATCAATACTTTTTAAAGGAATTTTTATAATTCTTGAAATAGTGTTAAATATGTCTGAACTATCTATTAATCTTTTTTTATTTTCAAAAGTTTTTTTATATGCTCCTGCTTCATCTATAATATCAATTGCTTTATCAGGTAATTTTTTTTCAGCAATATATCTATTTGATAAATCGATTGCTAACTTTAAAGAGTCATCAGTATATTTTAAATTATGGAATTTTTCGTAATATTTTCTAATACCTTTTAATATTTCGAAACATTCAGTAGTGTTTGGTTCGGAAATATCAATTTTCTGAAATCTTCTTGAAAAAGCCTTATCCTTGTCAAAATAATTTCTATATTCTTTATATGTAGTTGATCCTATACATCTAATTTGTCCACTAGATAAAACTGGTTTTAAAATATTTGAAGCATCCATGGAGCCTCCTGCAGTAGCTCCGGCTCCAACTATAGTGTGTATTTCATCAATAAATAAAATATTATTCTTCGACGAACTTATATTTTGTATAACTTTCTTTAGTCTTTCTTCAAAATCTCCTCTATATTTTGTTCCCGCTATCAATCCTCCTAAGTCTAATTGATGAATTATTGATCCTTGCAAAAACTCGGGAACTTCATTATTAAAAATTTTAAGAGCTAATCCTTCAACAATTGCTGTTTTTCCTACCCCCGGCTCTCCGACATATAAAGGATTGTTTTTTAAACGTCTTGATAAGATCTGTATTGTTCTTTCAATTTCAGTATTTCTACCTACTAATTTATCAATTTTTTTATCTCTAGCTTTATCAATTAAATTAATTGTGAAATCTTCACTTTTTTTTACAACATTAGGTTGATAAGTGTTTGGATAAATAAATTCATTTTGTTTTTCTTCTTCTGGTTCGTCTTCTATTTCATTTTCATTTTTTTCTATACCATGTGAAATAAAATTTAAAGCATCAAGCCTCGACATATCTTGTTTCTGCAAGAAATAAACGGCATGCGATTCCCTTTCTGAAAAAATTGAAACTAAAACATTGGCGCCATTAATTTTCTTATTACTAGATGAATAAACATGTGATGCTGTTCTTTGCAATACTCTTTGAAAACTTGCTGATGGTTCGGCTTCTTGGGTAGCAGCAGAAGTTATACTTTTTAATTCTTCATCAAGATATTTGATCAGACTGATCTTAAGATTTTCTATATCTACATTACATGCATTTAATACATCGCAAGCATTTTTATCATCTATCAAAGCTAATAACAAATGTTCTAGAGTTACATATTCATGCTGTCTATCATTAGCATATGAAATAGATCTCTTTATAGTTTTTTCTAAATTATCAGATAACATTCTCAAATTTTCTCCAAAGTACACATTAAAGGGAAGCCATTCATCCTAGATGTATCAATAACTTTTAATATTTTTGTTTCTGCAACCTCTAAAGTAAACACACCGCATATTCCCGCCCCTTTATTATGAACTTCTAACATTATTTTAGATGCTTTGTTAGTATTCATATGAAAAAAAGTTTTTAATAAATAAACTACAAAATCCATTGGGGTATAATCATCATTTAGCATTACAACTTTATATAAAGAAGGTTTTTTTAGCTTCTTTTTAGTTTTTTTCTCTATTATAGCTTCATTTTTATTGAATATATTTTTTGTAAATTCTGACATAAATTATATTAATTATTTATATAATAAATTATAAATACAGGAAAATAATAGTCAAAAATTAGGGACATCAAAAGAACATTTTTTCAAATTTTCTTTAAGATTAGATTTTATTTTTTTAAGATTTTCTTTAGAATATGCTTCGCATCTTGCAACAATAATATTTTGTGTATTAGATGCTCTAACTAACCACCATCCATCTTTGGTTGAATATCTTACGCCGTCTATTCCAATAAATTTTTTTTTATCTTTTTTTAAAATTTTTTTTAATTTAAAAAAAATAATAAAATTTTTATTATTTTTACTATTAAATCTTAATTAAGGCGTACGAAAATATTTTTCCATATCAATAAAAATCTTAGATAAGGGCTTATTAGAATCGGAAAAAAGGTTTAAAAATCTAACTGATGCATAAATTGCGTCATCAAATCCGTAATATTTATCAGCAAAAAAAATATGGCCGCTCATTTCACCAGCAAAAACTGCTTTTGTTTCTTTCATTTTTTTTTTTATTA
>CAYXBD010000058.1:0-4323 GCA_964463275.1 uncultured Alphaproteobacteria bacterium
TTATCTTTTTTTTAATATTTTTATCTACAGAATTTACTAAAACATCCATATTACTATAACCTAAAATACAAATTTTATGAGGCATTCCCAATCCTTTTGCAGCTGCAATACCTAATCTTATACCAGTGAAAGATCCTGGACCCAGAGATATTAAAATACAATCTATTTTTTTAATATCTAAATTACTTTTTTCTAATGATTTTTTTAAAATAGATACTAAAAATTTTGAATATGTTTTATTTAATATTTTTGATAAATTTAGAACAATTTTATTATTTTTTAATATAGAAATAGAAAATTTTTCTGTACTTGTATCAAAAGCTAATATATTCATTTTTATAATATTATAAATTCTTTATAAAAAATATTTATGAGTTTAGTAAAAATAACAAAAAAAAAATACCCTATAGAAGTAGATTTACTCTACGCTACAAAAAAAAATTTTACTGGTAAACAAATTTATAAAAAAAATGATTGTTACTTACATAAAGAAGCAATACCTTTCTTTAAAAAAAGCATAGAATTGGCAAAAGAATTAAACCTAAAATTAAAAATTTACGATGCTTTTAGGCCTAGCGAGGCACAGTGGAAACTTTGGGAACATACTCCTGACGAAAATTTTATAGCTAATCCAAAAAAAGGCTCCCCGCACTCGAGAGGTGTAGCTATCGATCTTACATTAGTAAATAAAAATAATAATGAATTAGATATGGGAACTAGCTTTGATAACTTTACTTCAAAGTCTTTCCATGGGGATGTATCTATATCTAAGGAAGCACAAAAAAATAGATTTATTTTATTAGGGATAATGTTAGCTTCTGGCTGGGATTTCTATAAAAAAGAATGGTGGCATTATCAATTATTTAATTCAAAAAAATATAAACTAATAAAAAATAATATGCTAAAAAAACCAATAATGTAAAAAAATGTTTAAATTAAGAAAAATTATAATAGTTCTATTGATTACATCGTTTGTGTTTGTTAATAAATTATTTGCTAATGAAAATTCTATTGCAGTTTTTGTATATCATAGGTTTGGAGAAAATAATTATCCATCTACCAATGTTAAAATATCTCAATTTAAAAAACATTTAGAAGAATTAACAAAAAATAATTATAATGTAGTTTCAACTGAAGAAATAATTGATGCTTTAATAGATAATAGAGATTTACCCGCTAAAACTGTTGCATTAACAATTGATGATGCTTTTTCAAGTATTTATAAAAAAGCATGGCCTTTACTTAGAGAAAAAAGATTACCTTTTACAATTTTTGTTTCTACTGCACCAGTTAACACTAATTCAAAAAATTATATGAACTGGGAACAAATAAAAGAATTGGCAAATAATGGTGTAACAATAGGACATCATACAAAAAATCATTTCCATCTTACTAACAAAAAAAAAGAAGTTGTAATTAGTGAAATTGAAGAAGCTAGTAATGATTTTCTAAAAAATCTTGGATATACGCCTAATATCTTTGCATATCCATATGGAGAATATAGTTCAGAAATAAAACAAATTACTAAAAATTACTTTAAAGCAGCTTTTGGTCAACAATCAGGTGGACTATATAATGAAATTGATATTTTCGAATTACCAAGATTTTCTATAAACGAAAATTATGGAGATTTGAAACGTTTTAAATTTGCAGCTAATTCTTACGGTCTAAAAATTAAAAATATTTTACCTGAAAACAAAGTAATAACGAATATTAATCCTCCTTTACTGGGTTTTACTTTATTAGATGATTTAGAGGGTTCTATACGATGTTATCCTTCACACAATATAAAAGCAGATTTAATTAGATTAGGAAATAAAAGAATTGAAGTTCGTTTCAATAAAGCTTTCCCAAAAGGAAGAACTAGGATTAATTGCACAATTAATGAAAATAAAAAATGGAGATGGTCTGGATTTCAGTTTTTAAATCCTTAACGTTGGGCACTTCTATATTCGATAAAATCAAATTTACTTAAATTATTTTCTTTAATAATTTTTTGAATATTATTAATATAATCATTCCCTCGTTCTGAATATTTTATTAGTTGGTTAACTAAAACTTTACCTTCGAGTGTTTTTCCAAAAGATCTTAATTCATATCTAGATTTTCTAAAACTTTTATATGCAAAATGTGTATTCAAATTATTTATATAAGCTTTAACAGAATCATTTAAATTTTTAAAAGATCTCACTTTAATTAAAGGATTCTCAGAATCAATAGGCTTAATGCCGTTAACCTTTGTTCCTACAACTTTTTGTCCAAAATAAGCATTACCTTCTAAAGCAAATCTTGATGTCCCCCATCCACTCTCAATTGCAGCCTGTGCAATGCCCAGAGATATAGGAACAATATCAATTCTTTTTTTTAATTCAGTTAAATCTTTATTTTTAACTTTAAATTCGTTAAATAATTTTCTTAGTATTGCTGCTTCCAAAACATTTAAATTATTATTTTGTATTTTTTTTTCTATTTCAAAAAAAATTTCTCTTTTTTCTAAAATTTCCTGATTAGCTTTATGTAAACTCGGAAGTATATTATCAATAAAATATTTTTTTTTTTCAGCTACTGAATAATTTAAAGTAGTATACTTGGCATTTATTTTTATATCCTCTTCTTTTACTTCATTATATTTATTATTCTCTATTTGGTTAAATCTTATATTTAAAACTTTTGAATAATTTTTTCCTTCATTTTGATATGCTATTTTTTGTATAAAAAAATTGAAAATAGCAAATGCTGCGCAGAAAAATATTATATACTTATAGGAAGTATGTAATTTCTTTGAATTTGTTTTTTTTTTTGATTTATACATTATACTACATATAGTATGTAGATTAAATTATACCACAATTATTTGTTATATTCAAACTATACTTGATAAATAAATAAAAATATAACAATGAATCTAATAATTTTTTTTAAACACACTATGATTTATATCAATATTCTATATTTATAATATCTATTTGCTAACTAATACAAAATTTTATTATTGTATCAAGGGTTATATAAATTGAAAATAATGCACTTAAATTTATAAAGTATTTAAACTGCTCTTACTTCTTTCACTTCAGGAAAATAATGCGTTAATAAGTTTTCAATTCCGTCTTTTAATGTCGCTGTAGAGCTTGGACAGCCTGAACAAGCCCCTTTAAGTTTTAAATAAACAATACCTTTATCAAAACTTTCAAAAATTATATCTCCTCCGTCTCTAGCCACTGCAGGTCTAACTTTTTCATTAATAACTTTTTCAATCTTATTAGACATTTTATCTTTTGTTTTTTTACCTTCTTTGTTCTTAGATTTTTTTTCAATCAAAATTTTATTTGAAGAAATAGAATCAAGGATAAAAGTAAGTATTTTTGTTTTTAATAAACTCCAAGTAACATTCTTTTCTTTTGTTACAGCAAAAAAATTTTCTCCTATAAAAATACTTTTTATTCCTTTTACTTCAAAAAAGTTTTTAATAAATTTATATTCTTTTGCTTCCTTCTCGTTTTTAATTTCTATGCCGTGTTGAAATATAAATTTTTTATCAACAATAAATTTTAATGTCTCAGGATTTGGTGTTAATTCTGTCTCAATATCCATAATCAAACATATAATACAATAAAATTAAATAATCAATAGACCAATAGTTTTTTTTATTTCTAATAAATTTTTTGAAGAAATATCATTAGCTTTTTTTTTACCCTCTTCTAAAATTTTTTTCAAATAATCTTTATTTTTCAAATAGTCGTTCATTTTTTTTGAAATTGGCTCTATTTTATCTACAGTCAATTCACTTAATAATTTTTTAAAGCTAGAAAAATCTTTACCTGACATTTCTTTCATTACATCATCAAATTTTTCATCCTTTAAAGCCGAATATATTCCTAATAAATTTACCGCTTCTGGTCTATTTTCTAATTCCTTTTTTTCAGATGGTAAAGGATGGGGATCGGTTTTAGCTTTTTGTATTTTTAAATTTATTAAATCTTTAGTATCAGTTATATTTATTCGTGAATAATCCGACTCATCAGATTTACTCATTTTATTTTTTCCATTCCTTAAACTCATAACTCTTGTAGCTTCTCCAAAAATTTGTGGTTCTGGAATAGGAAAAAAATCAGTTTTGTAAGTTTGATTAAAAGTGTTTGCAATATCTCTTGCTAGTTCTAGGTGTTGTTTTTGATCTTCTCCTACTGGAACATGTGTTGCTTTATATGCTAAAATATCAGACGCCATTAATACAGGATAACTATATAAGCCTAAAACAGCGCTGTCCTTTTTTTTACCAGCTTTTTCTTTAAATTGAGTCATTCTATTTAACCAACCAATAGG
>CAYXBD010000059.1:0-4289 GCA_964463275.1 uncultured Alphaproteobacteria bacterium
TAAATAAACCAGTTTTTAATTTTTGAAACCAACTTTTCTTTTTTTCTGGATCTTTCTCAATTTTTGGTATTTCTTTTAATTTTTCTTTTTTTTTAAATAGACCAAAAAAACTTCTTTTTTTTTTAATAGGTTCCTGAGCTAATTCTTCCGTTTTTTCTTCTTCTTTAGGAATATCCGGTTCTAGTTTCTTAGTTTTTAGAACTTCTCTTTTATTAGTTTCTATTTTTTTAACTTTTTTTTCTTGTCTTGTTTTTTCAATAGATTCTAAATCTTTTGTAGGAATTTTTTTTTTTATCTTGCTTAGAAGGCTATCTTTGATTCTGGTTAACCAACCCATTACATTACCTGGGAAATTAATTTTCCATTAATAACATTTTTTCCTCTGACCTCAACAATTTCACCAATTTTATGTTTGGTTAAAACTTTTATCGGGACAAAGTTTTCAGAATGTCCTTCTGCTTCACTTTCAAAAAGAACTTTGTGCTTTTTGTTAACTTGATTTTTTAGAAATCTTTGCATTATTTTATTTCCTTCTAGTCTTAAAATTTTTGCTCTTTCTTTTATAATTTTGTTTGGAATTTGTGGCATTTTTGAAGCTGGGGTACCGGGTCTATTCGAGTATGGAAAAATGTGAAGATAAGTTAAATCACATTCATTCAATATTTTTTTACTATTAAGAAACATTTCATTAGTTTCAGTAGGAAAACCAGCAATGATATCTGCTCCAAAAACAATATTGTTTCTAAACTTTTTTAAATTATTGCATAAATTTATTACATCTTTACGCGAATGTCTTCTTTTCATACGTTTAAGGATAGTGTTGTCTCCAGATTGTATGCTTAAATGTAAATGAGGCATTAATCTTTCTTCATTATTAATTATATCGATTAGATTTTTATCAATTTCTATAGCATCTAAAGATGACAGCCTTAACCTTTCTAAATTTTTTACTTTTTTTAATATTTCTTTGACTAACTTTCCTAAATTAGGCTTGCTATACAGATCATTACCATATGATGTAAGATCTACTCCTGTTAAAACTATTTCTTTAAAACCTTTATTTAAAAGTATTTTTATTTGTTTACAAATTTTTGTTATAGGGACACTTCTACTATTTCCCCTTCCAAAAGGTATAATGCAAAAAGTGCATCTATGATTACAACCAGTTTGAATTTGAATGAAAGCTCTTGCTTTTTTATCAAAACCTTCAATAAAATGATTTGCTGTTTCTTTAACTGCCATAATATCATTTACTACAATATTAGGGGAATTGTTATTTAGTAGATTTAGGTATTTTTCAAATTTAAATTTTTCTTCATTTCCTAAAATTAAATCCACTTCATCCATTTTTTTATAATTTGTAGGATTAATTTGCGCTGAGCAACCAGTTACAATAATTTTTGCTTTAGGATTTTCTCTTTTTAATTTTCTAATTTTCTTTTTAGCTTGTTTTTCCGCTTCTTTTGTGACAGCACAAGTATTTATAAAAAAAATATTCTTAAATTTTTTTGAATTAATTTTTTCTTTTATAATTTGTGAATCAAAACTATTAAGTCTACATCCAAAAGTTATAACATTTTGATTTTTCATATTAATTAAAAATAATTATTTAAAATTCCTTTTTTTACAGTTTTTGTCGGGCCTGTCATAATAATATGTCCATTTTTTTTATATTCAATTTTTAGCTTTCCACCATCCATATGGATATAACATATTCTTTTATTAATTAATTTATTTTTTATTGCTGCAACAGCTGTAGCCGAAGCCCCAGTCCCGCATGCTTTTGTCATACCTGCACCTCTTTCCCAAACTCTAAGCTCTATTTTGTTATTACTTAAAATTTTTGCAAAATTAACATTAATTCTTTCAGGAAATAAATGGTTTTTTTCAATTTTGGGACCTATTTGTTTTAAATTTATTTTTTTTAAATTTTTTATAAAAAAAATAATATGAGGATTACCAACATTAACTAAAATAGGTTTAATATAACTATTTACATTAAAATTTATTTTATTAATATTTATATTTTTTTTTAGAGGTATTTGTCTCCATTTAAAATAAGCTTTGCCAATATCAACAGATACATGATTATTTTTAGCTAAAGAGGCATTTAACAAAGTCGATTCAGTTTCTAGAGCAATTTTTTTTGTTTTACACTCTTTCATGAGTAAAAAAGCCACACATCTTGCAGCATTACCACATGCTTTTGTTACGCTCCCATCAGAATTATAAAATTTTATAAATGCCGAAGTTTTTTTTTTTCTTGGTTTTTCTATTATTACAACTTGGTCACAACCTAGCCCTTTTTTTCTATCCGAAATTTTTTTTATATTATTGGGGGTTAAAAAAATTTTTTTCGTTCTTGCATCAATGATTATAAAATCATTTTTTAATCCATGCATTTTTGTAAAGTTAATAATCATTTTTTTTATTTATGAATTTTTTTTTTATTTAACATATATAATCTATAATTAAGTAAAAAAATATGTTTAAAAATTTATCTGAAAGACTAACAGGGATCTTTGATAAATTAAAATCAAGAGGATCTCTAGCAGAAACTGACGTGGATCTAGCTTTAAGAGAAGTAAGAGTTGCGCTTCTAGAGGCAGACGTATCTTTAGAAGTTGTAAAAGAATTTCTAGAAAAAGCCAAGAAAAAGGCTATTGGATCAAAGATTGTAAAAAGCATATCCCCTAGTCAGATGGTTATAAAAATTGTTAACGATACTCTTAAAGAAATACTTGGTAATAAAGAGGAACCAATAAATTTAAAGACGACACCGCCTGTAATAATATTAATGGTTGGTTTACAAGGATCAGGAAAAACAACCACAAGTGCTAAAATTGCTAAAAAATTAAAAGATAAAGATAAGAAAAAAGTTTTAATGTCTTCCTTGGATGTTCAAAGACCAGCTGCTCAAGAACAGTTAGCTACATTGGGAAAACAAATAGATATACCTACAGTTGAAATTATTAAAGGAGAAAAACCAGTTAAAATCGCTGAAAGATCCTTGGATCAGGCGAAAAAGGAAGGTTTTGATGTTTTAATTTTGGATACTGCTGGAAGACTTCAAATCGATGATGAACTTATGACCGAAGTTAAGGATGTAAGCAAAACTGTAAATCCTAGTGAAACTCTACTTGTATCAGATGCAATGATAGGACAAGAATCTGTTAATGTTGCAAAAGAATTTAATAATAAATTAAAACTATCTGGAATAATCCTTACAAGATTAGATGGAGATGCTAGAGGCGGAGCGGCATTATCTATGCGCTTTGTTACCGGATGCCCCATTAAGTTAATTGGAGTAGGTGAAAAAATGGAAGCAATAGAGGTTTTTCACCCTGACAGGATTGCAAATAGAATTCTCGGTATGGGCGATGTTGTTTCTTTAGTAGAGGAAGCTTCTGAAACAATAAAAAAAGAGGATGCTGAAAAGTTAGATAAAAAAATAAAGGACGGCCATTTTAGTTTAGATGATTTATCTAAACAACTAGGACAAATGAAAAAACTTGGAGGAATAAAAGGAATCCTCTCCAAACTTCCTGGTGCTAACAAAATTCAAGATCAAATGAATAAATCTAATGTTGATGATAATGTTATTTTAAAACAACAAGCAATTATTTCTTCGATGACAGTTGAGGAAAAAAATAATCATAAAATTATACATGCATCGAGAAAAAAAAGAATTGCATCAGGTTCTGGCACATCAATTCAAGAAGTAAATAAATTATTAAAGCAGTATTATACAATGTTAAAAATGATGAAAAAGTATGGGAATATGGATAAAAAAACTTTAATGAGACAGGGTTTTGGGAATATGCTTCCTCCGGGATTGCAATAAAGAAAAAACATTATATATTACATTAAAAAATTAATTTAAAAATATATGAGTACAAGAATACGTTTAGCTAGAGCTGGTTCAAAAAACAGACCTTTTTTTAGAATAGTAGTTTCTGATAAAAGAAGTCCTCGTGATGGAAAATTTATTGAAAAGTTGGGTACTTATAATCCACTATTACCAAAAGAAAATGAAAATAGAGTTTTATTTGATGAAGAAAGGGTAAAGTATTGGCTATCTAAGGGAGCAACACCTTCTTATAAAATGGCAATTTTCTTAAGTAAGTCGAACTTGGTAGAAAAACCTCCAATTCCAGAACAAACAAAAAAACATTTGCCAAAAGTAAAAAAGAAAGAAGGTGAAGGAGATAAGAAAGAGTCTGCAAAAAAACCCGAAACACCTAAAGCAGATGCAAAACCAGAGGAAAAACCTCAGGAAGAAGCACCTA
>CAYXBD010000060.1:0-4282 GCA_964463275.1 uncultured Alphaproteobacteria bacterium
AAATTATTATTAAAAGAAATATTTACAACAAAAGGAGTTGGAACTTTAATTGGAAAAAAATAATATAGATTTTACTCATTGGTTTTTTGATTTAGATAACACTTTGTATTCTGCTAACACTGGCATTTTCGATCAAATACACAAGAAAATGGGAGAATTTATTTCAAAAAATTTAAAAGTTAGTTTAAAGGAAGCAAAATTCTTACAAAAAAAATATTTTATAGAAAATGGAACAACACTTCACGGATTAATGATAAATCATAATATTAATCCAAAAGAATTTCTGAGTTATGTACATGATATTAACTTTAGTATAGTTAAACCCGATGAAGAATTAAATAATCTAATAAAAAAAATTCAAGGAAAAAAAATAGTCTTTACAAATGCAAATATTTCATACGTAAAAAGAATATTAACAAATTTAAACTTAAATAATATCTTTGATGATATATTTGATATTGAGCGTATGAATTTTTTACCCAAACCAAATTTAAAAACTTATAAAAAGTTAATATCTACTTATAATGTAAAAAAAGGAATTTTATTTGATGATATTCCGCAAAATTTATTTCCAGCATCAGATCTAGGTTTAAAAACAGTTCAGATCTATAATAAAAAACTTCTCAAAGAATTAAATGGAACATCAAAAAAAATTGATTATATCACAAATAACCTAAATGAATGGTTGCAAAAATGGATACAGAACAATTAAAAAAAATTATTGAAACAAATTTTAAAAAAATTGAAGAAATTGATCCTCAAACTAGAGGCGAATTACCTGATGCAATAAATGAAGTTATAAGTTTATTGGATATTGGTAAAATTAGAGTTGCTGAAAAAAAAGATAGTAAATGGATTGTTAATCAATGGATTAAACAAGCTATACTTTTAAGTTTTAAAACTAATGAAATGGAACTTTTAAAAGGACCTTACACAACATGGTGGGACAAAGTTCCAGGTAAAACAGTAAATTGGACTAAAGAAGACCACAAAAAAGCTGATTTTAGATCTGTACCAAATGGCACTGTAAGAAAAGGATCTTATATTGGTAAAAATGTAATCTTGATGCCAAGTTTTGTAAATGTTGGGGCATATGTAGATGACAATTCAATGATTGATACTTGGGCAACAGTTGGAAGTTGTGCGCAAGTAGGTAAAAATGTTCATTTATCTGGTGGCGCTGGTCTTGGCGGTGTTTTAGAACCTCTTCAAGCATCACCAACCATTATTGAAGACAATTGTTTTATTGGTGCACGAAGTGAAGTTGCTGAAGGTGTAATTATAAGAGAAGGAAGTGTTTTATCAATGGGAGTTTTTATATCTGCTTCAACAAAAATCGTTGAAAGAGATAGTGGAAAAATTCATATGGGTGAAGTTCCTCCCTACTCTGTAGTTGTGCCTGGGACTCTAGCGGGAAAAAATGGTGGCCCGTCTCTAGCTTGTGTAGTAATTGTAAAACAAGTAGATGAAAAAACTAGATCTAAAACTTCTATCAATAATTTATTAAGAGATTAAAAAAAAAAATATAAATGAAAAATTCTAATGAAATTGATATTGCACAGAAACTAATTCGTTGTAAATCTACTTATCCGAATGACAATGGCGCTCTAAAAATTGTTGAAGAAGAATGTAAAGTTTTAGGTTTTAAATGTACAAAATTAAGATTTTCGCAAAAAGGATATGATTCTATTAGTAATTTATATGCTGAAATTGGAAGTGGAACTCCGCATTTTTGTTTCGCTGGACATGTTGATGTTGTGCCCGCAGATAAAAAAGAATGGTCTGTTGATCCATTTAAGGGAGTAATAAAAAAAGGTTCTTTATGGGGAAGAGGTGCTGTAGATATGAAATCTGCAATCGCGTGTTTTTTATCAGCAGTGAAAATTTTTTTAAATGAAAATAAGCATTTCAATGGAAAAATTAGTGTAATGGTGACAAATGACGAAGAATCATACGCAGTTCTTGGTACAAAAAAAATACTTAAGTGGCTTAAAAAAAAAAAAATAAAAATAAATAATTGTTTAGTAGGAGAGCCAACTAATTTAAATATCTTAGGAGATCAAATTAAGATTGGGAGACGTGGTGGTTATAATGGAGTAGTAACTGTATATGGTAAAGAAGGTCATTCTGCTTGGCCAAATAGAACAAAAAACCCCGTTTCTGCTTTAATGAAAATGTTAACAAACATTGATAAAAAAATTTTAGACAAAGGGACAAAGCATTTTCAACCATCAATAATTTCTATTACTTCGCTTGATGTTGGCAATGAAGCTCTTAATGTCATTCCTTCAAAAGCAATGGGGTGTTTTAATATTAGATTTAATCCTACACATACAATTAAATCATTAACAAAATGGATAAAAAAAGAATTTAATAAAGTTGGGTTTAAATATAAGCTAGATACTTATGTTTCTGGAAATGCTTTTCTAACTAAACCTGGAAAATTTTCTGATCTTATTAGAAAATGCGTAAAAAAAGTAACTAAAAGAAATCCAAAATATGCAACGGATGGTGGAACATCAGACGCAAGGTTTGTAAATGCAGAAGGAATTAATGTAGTAGAATTCGGTTTAGTAGGTAAATCTATGCACACGAACTCTGAACAGGTTTCTTTAAAAGACTTAAAAAATTTAACTAAAATTTATAAATTAATTTTAGAAGAGTATTTTAAATGAGAAAAAAAAAAATAATTAAAAATCCTTCAGCTAAAGCTTTAAGAACACCTACGTTTAGACCTAAAGTAATACAATCTAAAAAAAGATATATAAGAAAAAAAGTTAAACTTGAAGAAATAGATGATGTTTAAAAATTAGAAAAGTATATATTTGTTTCTATCTAATTTGCTCATACATTTAGAAAGTTGGCTATTATAGGTTTGTGCTTGTTTTTCTACTCTACTTGCAGTTTTTAAAAGTTGAATTTTTTTCTTATATGTTTTTTTTCTATAACCATTAATACCTTCGTGATATGCTAAATAAATACTGTAAGTATCTTTTTTTGATATACCTAGTTCTTTATGTGCTATAAAAATATACCAACCAACAAAATCAACTGAGTCTTTAAAACTTATACGTGTCACAAATCTTTTTCCAGTTTCTTTTTTGTATTGCTCCCATGTTCCTTTTGTAGCTTGAGAATATCCTAGCGAACTAGACTCTCGTGTTAACAAAGGTATAAATCCAAATAGTTTTTTTCTTGGAGGTTTGGCATATTGCTTATAAGCACTTTCTTGATTTATAACACTCATTAAAGTTGCAATTGGAACTTTCCATTTTTTTGAACTCTTTTTTGCTGCTTTAAACCAGAAATACTTTTGAGAGAACACTTCACAAGCATTAGCCGCGTGTGAAGGAGTAGACACACAACTTTGTAGTGAAACAAATGAAATTAAAATAAATAATATTAGAAAAAGTCTTAACAAAAACATATATTATAAAACGAATTAAATAACGATTATTTGCAATGTTAAAAATTATAACAATACCAGATCCTATATTAAATAAAAAATGTGAGTCTGTATCTGAAGTAAATGATGAAATTAGAGGACTTCTAGATAAAATGCTACATACAATGTATGAAGCAGGCATTGGTTTGGCAGCTCCGCAAATTGGAATTAGTAAAAGATTAATCGTTTTGGATGTCTCCCCAAGACCAGGACTGAAGCGTTACCAAGAAGAAAAAAAGGAAAAAAATAAAGAAATTAAACCAAATCCTTTTCAAATGGTTAATCCGGAAATAACCTGGCTTTCTGATAAAAAAGAAACAGATGAAGAAGGTTGCCTTAGTATTCCAGGAATTATGGCAAATGTAACCAGGCCGTCTTCATGTAAAATAAAATATTTAGACAAAAATGGCGAATCAAAAGAACTGCATGCTAATGGACTTTTATCTCGATGCCTACAACATGAGATTGACCATATTAATGGTAAATTATTTATAGATTATTTATCTAAAACTAAAAAAGATATAATCTTGCGTAAATTTAAAAAAATACAAAAGGAGAAAGAACAAACGAAGTAAATATGAAATTAAAAGTTGTCTTTATGGGCACTCCTGAATTTGCTTTACCTGGATTGCAATTCATTTATAAAAATTTTGATTTAGTTGGCTGTTATACTCAACCTTCAAAACCATCTGGTAGAGGCCAAAAAATATCACATTCTCCAGTAAAAAATTTTTGTATAAAAAATAATATTCCAGTTTTTACTCCAGAAAATTTTAAAGATGAAAGTGAAATTGATCGCTTAAAAAAAATAAATTGTGATGTTTTAGTCGTAGCAGC
>CAYXBD010000061.1:0-4257 GCA_964463275.1 uncultured Alphaproteobacteria bacterium
GTAAATGCTTTTGTTGAGGCAACACCAATTTCTGGCCCGGCATGAGTTTCGATCACATTGTTAGATTCTCTAGCAATGCTACTTTCCGCACTATTAATTATCCCTAAAGTTTTTCCTTTTTGTTGATTAAAGTACCTTAGTACCGCTAGGGTATCTGCAGTTTCCCCTGATTGAGATAGAAAAACACCTAAGCTATTTTTTATATTAATAATATTTCGATATCTAAATTCTGATGCTATATCAACCTCAGTTTTAATATTTGCATATTTTTCAAGCCAATATTTTCCAATAAGAGAGGCATGGTAGGAAGTGCCACATGCAGCAATATAAATTTCTTTTATTTTTTTAATTTTTTTTGCAAAAGATGGAATTAATAATTTCTTTTTTTTTGTATCTATAAAATATTTTAATGCATCTCCAATTACTGCAGGTTGCTCAAAAATTTCCTTTTGCATAAAATGATTGTAACCACCCATTTTAATTTTATTCTTTGCTAAAGAAGTGATAGTTATTTTTCTTTTAACTCTTTTTCCATTTTGATCATAAACTTTAAAGTCTTTTGAGGTAATTTCTGCAATGTCCCCTTCATTTAAATAACATAGCTTTTGCGTTAATGGGGCTAATGCAATACTGTCTGAGCCAATGTAATTACAATTTTTTCCTTTTCCAATTGCAAGAGGACTTCCTCTCTTAGCACAAATTAAATAATTATGAATACCAGAAAATATAATTCCCAAAGCAAATGCTCCTTCGACTTTTTTTAACGCTGTAATTGTTGCTTTTAAAGGAGATAAATTTTTTTTTAAAAAAAAACTAATTAAATGCGCAATAACCTCAGTATCAGTATCAGATTCAAAAATAATATTTTTTCTTTCTAAATTTTTTCTTAATACATCATAATTTTCAATTATTCCATTGTGAACCACAGCCACATCTCCACTAGAGTGTGGGTGGGCATTTGTCCTGCTTGGAATTCCGTGAGTTGCCCATCGAGTGTGGCCAATCCCGACATTTCCTTTAATTGGACTTTTTTTTAACAATTTTTTTAAATTTTCTATTTTTCCAAGAGATCTTCTCCTGTCAATTTTTCCATTTAATAAAGTAGCTATACCAGCAGAATCATAGCCTCTATATTCTAATCTTTTCAAACCTTCAATTAACAAAGATGAGACTTTACTGTGACCAATTACACCGATTATCCCACACATAAATTATTTTCTCCTATTTTTTTTGTAGTTTGGAAATATCCTCTGTTCATTTCTCTCTACAGCTAAAGCATTTTCTTTTACTGATTCAGTAATAACGCTACCTGCCCCAACTATACTATTTTTATTTAATTTTATTGGTGCAACTAAAGAAGCGTTAGAGCCAACGAACACGTTATCTTCGATTTTTGTTTTATTTTTTTTTGAACCATCGTAATTACAAGTAATAACCCCGGCACCTATATTAACATTCTCACCAATATTACTATCTCCTAAATACGATAAGTGATTTACTTTAGAATTCTTTTTTATATTTGTTTTTTTTATTTCTACAAAATTACCAATATGGCTATTAGATCCTATAACCGTTCCGGGTCTTAATCTTGCAAAAGGTCCTATAACAGCATTATCTAAAATTTTTACTCCTTCGATGTGTGAAAAAGCTTTTATATGAACATTGTTTTTAATTATTACATTTGGACCAAAAAAAACATTCGGTTCAATAATTACATCTTTTCCTATTTTTGTATCATGATTAAAAAAAACACTTTTCGGATCTAATAATTTTATACCTGTTAAAATAAATTTTTCTCTTAGAACATTTTGATAATGGTCCTCTGCAATTGCTAGCTCCTGTTTTGTATTAACTCCTAAAGTTTTTAAAAAATTTGATTTTACATAGTCTACTTTAAAATTATTTTTGTTTGCTAAATCGACAATATCAGTTAAGTAATATTCTTTTTTTTTATTTTTTGATTTAATTTTTGTAATTAATTTTCTCAAAACTTCACTTTTTAATAACATAATTCCAGAATTACATAATGAAATTTTTCTCTGATCAATTGTTGCATCTTTAAACTCAACGATTTTTTCAACTTTATCTTCATAATTTAATACAATTCTGCCATATTCATTCTTTTTATGAGTATTAACAGCAAGTAAAACAATATCAGAATTTTTTTCTTTTTTTAAATTAACCATATCTTTAATAATTGTTTCATCAATGAAGGGGTTGTCAGCATAAAGTATTAAAATATCTTCCTTTGATTTTGAATAAAACTTTTTACTAGATAAAACAGCGTGCGCTGTACCTAAGGGTTTTTTTTGAAAGGAAAAATTGATTTTTTTATATTCATTTCTTAATTGGTTTAATTTAGGACTAATTACTATATTCATATTTTTTTTCTTAATTATCTTTCCCATATTATCTAAAACATGCCTTAGAATTGTTTTGCCTCCAATTGTATGTAAAATTTTAGATTTTGATGATAGTATTCTCTTACTCTCTCCAGCGGCTAAAATAATTGTTTTTAGAGAGTTATTAATCATATATAAATAAGATTATTTTTGAAAAAAATTTGAAAATTATCCCAATTAATAATTAAATAAATATCATATTTTTGAAATTATTTTACAATACACATTTTGTAACCCAAAGTTTCATATTATTTTTAATTCATGAATACAAAAAAAATATTAATTAATTCATTTAAAGCAGGTTTGGACGCTGTTAGACCAGAAAATATAATAAAAAATAAATTGCCGTCACCTCCTAAAGGGCGTACCTACGTTATTGGAGCTGGCAAAGCTGCTGCTTCGATGGCGAAAGCCATTGAGTTAAACTGGCCAAGAAATTTACCTTTAAATGGCAATGTAATTACGAGATACAAACATTCTCTAAAAACAAAAAAAATAAAAATTTATGAGTCTGGGCATCCAATACCTGATACTGCTGGTATGAAAGCTGCTAATAATTTTATTAATAATATGCAAAAATTAAATAATAATGATTTGCTTTTATGTTTAATAAGCGGTGGAGGGTCAAGCCTTATGGCAGTGCCTCAAGATGGGTTAAATATGAAAGATCTACGAAATGTAACAAAAGATTTGTTAAATTGTGGGGCTGAAATTAGTGAAATAAACACTGTAAGAAAACATTTATCAAAGACTCATGGAGGCAAGGTTCCAATATATACAAAAGCAAAAATTGTCTCTTTAATAATTTCAGATGTAACAGGAGATAGAATTACAGATATAGCATCCGGTCCTTGTTGTCCTGATCCAACTACTTTTAAAAATGCAATTAATATTTTAGAAAAATATAATATAAAAAATAAGAAAATTTCTGAATTTTTAAAAAAAGGAATAAAAGGAAAAATTATTGAGAACCCAAAAAAAAATAATCCTATTTTCAAGAATGTTAAGAATGTTTTGTTAGCCTCTGGTAAAGATATGTTAAAAAAAGCAGAACTCTTTTTAAATAAAAACAAAATACAAACTCTCAATTTAGGAGATGGGGTCAAAGGTGAATCTCGTCAAATTGCAACAAAACATGCAAAAAAAATACTAGAAATTAATAAAAAAAAGTTTGCAATTATATCCGGTGGAGAAACAACAGTAACAGTAAGTGGATCTGGTAAAGGTGGGAGAAATTCTGAATATGCGTTATCATTATTTAACAAAGTTAGAAATACAGATAATATTGCTGTAATTTCATGTGATACAGATGGTATTGATGGTTCAGAAGATAATGCTGGGGTTTATTTTGACAACAAAATTTTAAAAAAAGCTAGACAATTATCTTTAAATCCTGAATTATTTTTAAAAAAAAATGACTCTTATACTTTTTTTAAGAAACTAAACTCTTTAATACATACAGGACCAACGTTAACTAATGTCAATGACTATAGAGTTGTAATGAAAATATAAATTAAAAATCACCTGAAACAACATTGCTAGGTTTTCCAGCCACAAAATTTTCCATATTATCAATTAATTGATCAGACAAATTTTGCATTGCTTCCATACTGGCCCAAGATACATGGGGGGTTAATATAAAATTTGGCCTCTTAATTATTTTAAAAAAAGGATGATCATCTGGAATAGGTTCTTTAGTCACAACATCGAATGCGGCGCCAGATATATAACCTTTTTCAATAGCTTCAACAAGATCTTCCTCTTTAACAAGGCCGCCTCTAGCAGTATTAATTAAAATAGGTTTTTTTTTCATTTTTTTAAATTCTGGTAATGAAATCATATTTTTAGTTTGTGG
>CAYXBD010000062.1:0-4256 GCA_964463275.1 uncultured Alphaproteobacteria bacterium
GAAGTAAAAGGACCCTTCATGAAAATAGCCCAACTTATTTCTATGATACCAGATGCCTTGCCAATAGAGTATTCAAAACAATTAATGCAATTACAATCACATGCACCTTCAATGGGAGAGTCTTTTGTTAGAAGAAGAATGGCGAACGAACTAGGAGAAGATTGGATAAAATTTTTTTTAAATTTTAACACAACCGCTTCTTACGCGGCATCACTTGGGCAAGTTCATAAGGCAAAATTAAAAAATGGCGACATAGTAGCATGCAAGCTTCAATATCCAGATATGCAGTCTGCAGTTAATGCAGATTTAAATCAATTTAAATTAATTTTGAATTTATTTGAGAAATATAATAAAGCTATTAAAACAAAAAAAATTTTTTCAGAAATAAAGGACCGTTTAATTGAAGAAATAGATTATGAAAATGAAATAAAAAATATAAATATTTTTGAGAAAATATTTAAATTTGATAAATCTGTAAATATTCCAAAAATTTATAGAAATTCTTCAACAAAAAGATTAATCACAATGACCTGGCTTGACGGACAATCATTGGATAACATACTTCTGATTTCAAAAAATAAAAAAGAATTATCTGAAAGAATAGCCATTAATATTTTTAATGCATGGTATATGCCTTTTTACAAATTTTGCGTTATTCACGGAGATCCACATTTTGGAAACTATACTTTTAAAAAGAATGGTGATATAAATCTATTTGATTTTGGTTGTGTAAGATTTTTTCCTATCAATTTTGTGAAAGCAGTTTTAAATTTATACCATGCTCTTGAAAAAAAAGATGAAGATTTAACTGTTGAAGCTTATAAAACTTGGGGATTTAAAAAAATTAATAAAAAATTAATTAAAATTTTAAATTTATGGGCTTCATATATATACGGGCCTTTACTAGAAGATAAAAAAAGATTAATTCAGGGAGAAAAAAATAGAGGGTATGGAATTGGTGTGGCAAATAATGTTTATAAAGAATTAAAAAAAATTGGAGGAGTGGAACCACCAAAAGAATTTGTTTTTATGGATAGGGCTGCTATAGGAATGGGGTCATTGTTTATGAAATTAGATGTCAAACTAAACTGGCATAAATTATTTAAAGATTTGATTAATGATTTTGATGAAAAAAGAATATTAAAGGAAAGAGATAGAATAATAAATTAATATCGTCTTTGGAATTTTCTTTTTCTTCTTAAAACTTCTGACGCTACCCTTTTTCTTTTGACTGAAGGCTTCTCATAGTGTCTTCTTAACTTCATTTCTTTGAATAGACCTTCTTGTTGCATTTTTTTTTTAAGAATTTTTAATGCAATCTCTAGATTATTATCTCTAATAAATATCTGTACTATTTTAGTTCTCCTTTATTTTATTATTTAAATTAATAATTTATTTGATAAGAGAATATGAATAAATGAATAAAATTCAATTATTTTTTATAAAAAAAGAATAATTAGTTTTTATAAAGGATCTTTTCTTACTTTATCGGTTTGTTTTTTTCTGTAATCTTTTAATTTACTTTCTATTTCTTGGTCACTTACAGACAAAATTGCCGCAGCAAGCAGGCCAGCATTTTTTGAGCCTGCAGAACCAATCGCTAAAGCTCCTACTGGTATACCAGGTGGCATTTGGACAATTGATAATAAACTATCCATTCCTTTTAAACTTTTACTTTCTATAGGCACACCTAAAACTGGAAGATGAGTATGTGCCGCTATAACACCTGGCAATGCAGCTGCCATACCAGCGCCTCCAATAAATACTTTAACACCATTTTTTTCTGCATTTAAAATATATTCTCTAAGCCTATCAGGAGTTCTATGTGCAGAAATAACTCGAGATTCATTTTTTATTCCTAATTCATTAAGAACTTCTGAAGCAGGCTTCATTTCTTCTGCATCAGATTCACTACCCATTATTATCGCTACTTTTATTTGACTCATATTTATTATACACTCTCTAATTCGCCACTTTCATCATTATCATCTTGATTAGATATATCTTTTACAACATTATTTTCATTTGTTTTCTCTTCTTTTCTATATATCTCAGAAATTTTATTTAAATCTTTTTCGTTACAAAAACCTAATTTTAAAGGGTCTTTAGGAATAATATTTTCATAATTCCAATGACTTTTATTTTTTATTGAATCTACAGTATTTTTAGTTGTACGTATGAGTCTACAAATTTCATTATCAGTAATACCTGGAAATTCTTTTAACAACCATTTAATAGCACTAGGCCTTTCTTGTCTTTTAGAAATAGGAGTATATTTCGCACCTTTAGCTATTTTTTTAGGTTTTGGCAATTCACTTTTATTTACTTTTAATTTTAATTTAGAATTTTTTTCACATTTTTTTATTTCTTCTGCTGTTAAAATTTTGCTATTTATTGGATTTATTCCTGGCAGTTTACCTATAACTTCTCCATTAGCCATAGATTCAATTTCTAAAATATGTAATTCGCAAAAACTAGATATTTGATTGAAAGTGAGGGAAGTGTTATCTAATAACCAAACCGCTGTAGCTTTCGGCATTAAAATTTTTGCCATTTTTATAAATAAAATTTAAATGATTGTTGATTTCAAAATATATTAAATAGTTAATGCTATTTTACCAAAATGCAATCCTTTATCCATATAAATGTGAGCATCTTTTACTTTATTTAATGGAAAAGTTTTGCACAAAATTGGTTTAATTTTTTCTTTTTCTACGAGTGGCCAAATTTTTTTTTTTAAATCTTTTGCTATTTTTTCTTTTTCTTCAATAGAACCTATTCTAAGAGTTGATCCGGTAATTGTTAGTCTTTTAAGCATTATCATTAGTAGATTAACTTTTACAACCGAACCTGTTAACCATCCAATGTTAATCAGAGTACCATTCCTTTTTAGAATATTAATATTTTTTTGAACATAACTACCACCAACAATATCTAAAATAAAATCAACCCCTTTATTATTTGTTTCTTTTTTAACAAATTCCTCAAAATTTATTTTTTTTGTATTAATAGCATAATCTGCACCAATTTTTTGACAACTTTCCATTTTTTTATTTTCACGCGTTGTTGTAAAAACTTCCAAACCAAAATTTTTAGCAAATTGTATTGCAGTTGTCCCAATCCCACTCGAGCCACCATGAATTAAGATTGTCTGATTTTTTTTTATTTTACTTCTTATAAATAAATTAAACCAAACTGTAAAAAAAGTTTCAGGGATCGCAGAAGCTTCCTCAAAGCTTAAGTTTTTTGGAATTGGAAGACATTGTTTGTATGGAGCTAAGCAATATTCTGAGTAACCACCTCCTGATACTAAAGCACAAACTTTATCTCCTTTTTTTATATTTTTTGTTTCTTTTCCTAATTCAACTACCTCACCTGATACTTCAAGTCCTAATACATCACTAGCATCTTTAGGGGCAGGGTATTCACCCATTCTTTGCAAGATGTCAGGTTTGTTTATTCCTGCTGCTTTAACTTTAATTAAAACTTCATTTTTATTTGGTTTTGGTATTGGTCTAGATCCAATATATAATACCTCGGGCCCTCCGTGTTTCTTAATTTCAACTACTTTCACTTAATTATCTATTTTTTTTCTTTGTTAATTTGAGGTTTGCTTTGAGCTTTATTTTCTTCTATTTTTTCTTTTTTATTTTTCTTATAATTTTTGAATCTTTTTGCAAATTTTGAAATTTGTCCTTGAGTATCAACTAATTTTTTTTCACCTCCACTCCAAGCAGGGTGTGATTTAGGATCTATATCTAGGTTAAGAATATCTCCTTTTTTTCCCCAAGTTGATCTAGTTTTAAATTTAGTACCATCTGTCATAACAACTTCAATTTCATGGTAATCCGGATGTATGGTTTTTTTCATAAGTTATAGACTATATTTTTTTTTTATTTTTTTTCAAATTTAATTATCACTTTATTTTCTTTATTTTTAACATCACCAAACGATTTAACTATTAAGTTTTTTGCTGGCACGCCTTCTTTTATTAAAATAGATCTTATATTAATAGCTCTATCAAGGGATAATCTTCTCGAAATATCCGCAGTTTTGTCGGTTTTTGCATAGGAAGTAATTTTAAACTGTGAATTTTTTTTATCGGTTTGATTATTAATAAAATTTCTAATTTTATTTGCATCTTCATCTCTAAGGTTTGAGGTTTCGGAGTTAAATAAAATTTGTATTTCATCCGGTGCTTTTTCTATTATTTCTACAATTCTAGCAAATTTTTTTTCAATAAAAACATCGGTTTG
>CAYXBD010000063.1:0-4174 GCA_964463275.1 uncultured Alphaproteobacteria bacterium
TTTTAATTTTTGTTTTTAATGTTCTTTCAATAATTTTTTCTTTTTTTCTTCTATAAGAAATTAAATCAGAAATAGTCGCGATTCTTAATTTGTGTTCTTTAGAAAATTTAAATAAATCATCTCTTCTAGCCATTGTTCCATCATCATTCATAATTTCACATATAACTCCTGAAGGGTTTAAATTAGACAATTCTGCAATGTCAATAGCTGCTTCGGTATGCCCTGCTCTTACTAAAACACCACCATCTTGAGCTCTTAAAGGAAAAATGTGTCCAGGTGTAGAAATATCTTTAGAATTTGTTTTTTTATTTATAGCCACCTTAATTGTTTTAGCCCTATCTTTTGCAGATATGCCTGTAGATATTCCTCTTTTAGCCTCAATAGATATAGTAAATGCAGTTTTTCTCCTTGCTGCATTATGTTGAGGCATTAATGGTAAATTTAATTCTTCAATTCTTTTACCTGTAAGAGCAAGACAGATCAATCCTCTTCCATATTTTGCCATAAAATTTATTTTTTCTGAGTTTATATTTTGGGCAGGGACAACAAGGTCTCCTTCATTTTCTCTTTTTTCATCATCAACCAAAATAAACATTTTACCTTTTTTTGCATCTTTAATGATGTCTTCTATTTTTGAGAATAAAATCATAATTTATTTATATTTACATAATTAGAAACATATCTTGCTAACATATCAATTTCTAAATTCAACAATTCATTTTTACCAACTTGGTTAAATGTGGTGTTTTTTAAAGTATGTGGAATAATATTTACTTCAAAACTATTACTTGATGCATTATTTATTGTCAATGAAACACCGTTGATTGCAATTGAGCCTTTAGATGTAATAAAACTTCTTAATTCAATTGGAGATTTGATTTTTAGTATCATACTTGAGCCATCGTATTTTTTTGAAATTAACTTTGTTTTACTGTCAACGTGACCAAATACTAAATGTCCAGATATTTCATCACCAACTCTTAAAGATGTTTCAAGATTAATTAATGATCCTACCTTCATTAAATCTAAATTTGATCTCGATAACGTTTCTTTAGAAGCGGTAATAACAAACCAATTTTTTTTTTTTTTTTTTCCTCTTTTAATAATAGTTAGACAAACACCATTGCAACTAATTGAAGAACCGATCTTTAAACTCTTATAATTAATTTTTGTAGAAATATAAAATAATCTATCACCACTCTTTTTAATTTTAAGAATTTCACCTATATCTTCTATAATTCCAGTAAACATTATTTTTCATATATTCTAAGAACATCATTACCAATATTTCTATATGATGAAAGTTTAAACTTTAACCTCTCAATATTCTTTGTATTCAACGTTTTTTCAGATGGAATAATATTAGATTCTATAATTTCATTAGATTTAAAATAATAAATTTTATTTATTAAATTATTTTTTAAAAAAGCAGCATTTAAATTCGGCCCAGCTTCTAACAAAACATTAATAAAACCCATTTTTCCAATCTCATATAATACTTTTTTTAAATTAATTTTTTCTTCATTTTGATCTAAAAATTTTATTATCATTCCATATTTTTTTAGTTTTATAATTTTTTTCTTATTATTTGTATTTGTAAAAACATAAGTTTTAATATTTTTTGCAGTTTTAACAATTTTAAAATTTTCTTTTATTTTTAATTTACTATCTAAAATAAATCTTGTAGGAGATAAATTCTGCATATTAGGTTGTCTACAATTTAATAAAGGGTTGTCTTCTATGATTGTATTAATACCGGTGATAACCGCATCAAATTTTGCTCTTAAAAAATTTCCATACACTCTAGAATCTTTTGATGTTACCCATTTTTTATTTTCATTTATCATTTTTCCATTTCTACTGACTGCAATTTTTGAAGAAACAAAAGGTCTTTTTTTTTTTATTTTATGAAAAAAACTTGAATGTATTTTTTTAATTTCATTTTGTAGTATGCCGACTGAAATTTTAATTCTCTTTTTTCTTAATTTATCTATACCTTTTCCATTAACTTTGGGATTTGGGTCTTTTAACCCAATTACGACTCTTTTTATTTTTGATTTTATAATCTGATCAACACAAGGTGGTGTCTTTCCATAATGTGAGCAAGGCTCTAATGTTGTATATAATGTTGCTCCAGAAAAGTTTCTTTTTTTTAAAGCTAGTATTTCAGCATGTGGCACACCTCCTGGTTGCGTCCAACCTCTGCTAATTATTTGATTATTTTTTACTATGACCGCACCTACAGATGGATTGGGGCATGTGTTGCCAATACCTCTTAAAGAAATATTAAGAGCGTTCCTCATAAAATATCTATCTCTAGCAGAACTCATTCGCTCCATATATTAGATTTTTAAATTAATTTAGAATAAATAGGAAATTTTTTACATAAATCTAAGACCTGGCCTTTAACTTTTTCTTCAATTTCAGAATTATCATGTAAATTCTTTTGAAGGCCATCTAAAACGTCACCAATTAGGTTTCCAATTAATTCAAACTCTTTCTCTTTAAATCCTCGAGATGTTCCAGCAGGAGAGCCTAGCCTAACTCCTGATGTGATCCATGGTTTTTCTGGATCAAAAGGTACGCCGTTTTTGTTACAAGTTAGTCCGGCTCTTTCTAAACTAGCTTCAGCATCTTTACCTGTTAATTTTTTTGGTCTTAAATCAACTAAAACTAAATGTGAATCTGTTCCTCCAGATACAATATCTACTCCTCTTTTAATTAAAGTTGATGCTAATATTTTTGCATTCTTAACCACATCGCTAATGTAAGTTTTAAATTCTGGTTGAAGTGCTTCTCCGTATGCAACGGCTTTTGCAGCAATAACGTGCATTAATGGGCCACCTTGCATTCCTGGAAAAACTGCTGAATTAAATTTTTTTCCTAATTCTTCATCGTTTGATAATATCATCCCGCCCCTAGGACCGCGTAAAGTTTTGTGCGTTGTAGTTGTTACAACATGAGCGTGTGGAAGAGGAGAAGGATATAGTCCGCCAGCAACACATCCTGCGAAATGTGCCATATCTACTAAAAAATAAGCTCCTACTTTATCTGCAATTTCTCTAATTTTTTTAAAATCTATTATTCTTGGATAGGCGGACCCTCCAGCAATAATAATTTTTGCTTTATTTTTTACAGCAAGTTTTTCGATTTGATCATAGTCTAATAAATCATCTTCTTTTTTTACTCCATATTGAACAGCATTAAACCATTTACCAGAAACATTAGGAGCTGCTCCATGAGTTAAATGACCTCCAGCGTCTAAAGACATGCCAACAACAGTGTCATGAGGTTTAACTAATGCTAACATAACTGCTTGATTTGCTTGTGATCCAGAATTAGGTTGGACGTTTGCATATTTACAATTAAAAATTTTCTTTGCTCTATCAATGGCTAAATTCTCAACTACATCATAATACTCGCATCCGCCATAATATCTTTTGCCAGGATATCCTTCAGCGTACTTATTAGTCATTAAGGATCCTTGTGCTTGCATAACTGCAAGTGATACAATATTTTCAGAAGCAATTAATTCTATTTGGTTGCTTTGTCTATCGTATTCTTGTTGCAATGCTTTTGTTATTTCAGGATCTATTGATTCAAGATTGTCTTGAAAAAATTTATTTTGAACATCTGTTTGAATACTCATTTTATTTACAAAAATAATAAAAAATTAATCTATTTTTTCCACACGTTTTTGATGTCTTCCTCCATCAAATGAAGTGTTAATAAATATTTTAAAACAATTTTTAGCTTCGTCCACATCTATTTGTCTGCCCGGTAAAGCTAAAATATTTGCGTTATTATGTTGTCTTGCAAGCTTAGCATCATCTACATTTCTACATAACGCAGCTCTAATGCCCTTAAATCTATTTGCTGTAATAGACATACCAATGCCGGACCCACAAATTAATACTGCAATATTGCTTTTATTTTTTAAAATATTATCAACTGCTAACTTTGCAAAATCAGGATAATCCACAGATTCACTAGAGTTCGTTCCACAATCTATAACTTCAAAGCCCATATTTAAAATTTCTTTTTTTAAAGCGTTTTTTAAGCCATATCCAGCATGGTCGCATGCAATTGTGATAGTTTTACTCATAACTAAATTTTATCTCTTTAATTATTATTTAAAAAACTTTTTTTATATTTATATAAATCACTTTTAAGT
>CAYXBD010000064.1:0-4161 GCA_964463275.1 uncultured Alphaproteobacteria bacterium
AAAATAGTAATAATCATTTTTTATTTTGTATATCATATGGAATATTAGTGATAAATTTGTTAATTCCTAGGTTAGTCTCCTATGATTTAATTTTGACTGTTCCAGCTTTATTTTATCTTTTAAATCAAATAAATTTTAAGAATTTACATATTGATAGATTTAAACCTAAAATTTTTTTTATTTTTTTATTTTTAGTTTTATTTGACCATCATTTTCCTTTTTTAATCATTATTTCCCTTTTAACACTTTTTATTTATTCTGAGTTTTATAAGAAGAATATATTTATTTATTAATTTTCTTTTTTAATATTTCTAGATAATATTTTTTCTATCGTTTCTTTAATTTTCACATTTTTATATAAGATTCTATAAACTGATTCACAGACCGGCATTTCAATCTTCTTTTTTTTAGATAAACTAAAAATAGTTTTTGAATTAATAACACCTTCAGAAATTGTTTTTTTTGATTTTGTGATTTCTTTAATTTTTTTTCCTTTACCTATAAGTAAACCTGTAACAAAATTTCTAGATAATTTACTATTACAAGTAAGTATTAAATCCCCTAAACCAGATAATCCATAAAAAGTAGATTCTTTTGCTCCAAAAGCTACGCCAATTTTCATCATTTCAGCCAATCCTCTTGTCATTAATGCAGCTCTAGCACTTTCACCCAACTTTTGACTTTCAACTATTCCCGAGGCTATAGCTAGTATATTTTTTACAACCCCACCTAACTGCACACCTATGATATCATTTGTATAATAACAGCGAAAAGTTTTAGAATTTACTAATTTCGCTAGCTCTTTTGCGTTATTATTATTTTTTGAGGCAATTGTTACGGCAGTTGGTTTTTTTTTAGCAACTTCAATTGCAAAACTTGGTCCTGATAAAACAGCAGTTTTAGATTTTGGTATTATTTTTTTTATAACTTCACTTATTAAGTCTTTTGAATTTTTTTCAATTCCTTTCGAGCAAACAACTAAGATCATTTCTTTTTTATAAAACTTTTTAAATTCTAGAATTATTTTTTTTATAAACTGCGAAGGAATACAAATGAAAATAAACTTACATCTTTTAAGTTCTTCTAAATTATTTGTTGCTCTAACATTATTTGGTATTTTAATTCCAGGTAAATAAGTCTTATTGATTTTATGTTTATTAATTTGTTTAGCTGTTTCTTTTTCATATGCCCATAAAGAAATACTCGTTTTTTTATTTAAAATACATGCTAGAGCTGTTCCCCAAGCTCCAGATCCTAAAATACCAATGTCTTTTAATTTAGTTTTCATTATTTATTTGGCAATTGACTAAATTTTTTTTATTTAAATATCCCTTTCTTAAAATTTTTATCTTATTCTTAGTTACATCTATAATAGTAGACTCTTTTTTAAATTTTGTTTTACCGCCATTAATTATAGTTATTTTTTCATTTTTAAAATTTTTAACAACATCTTTTATATTTCGGCAACTTTTTTTTCCTGATATGTTTGCACTTGTGCAAAAAATGGGAAATTTACATTTATCTATTATTTTTTTTGGTACGTTATGATCAGGAACCCTAATACCAATAGAATTATTTTTAGAAAGCCATTTTTTTGATATTTTAGAGTGAGCAGTTTTTTTTAAAATTAAAGTTA
Source organism: uncultured Alphaproteobacteria bacterium (assembly GCA_964463275.1). Lineage (GTDB taxonomy): Bacteria > Pseudomonadota > Alphaproteobacteria > CAYOOR01. The sequence goes on from CAYXBD010000064.1 coordinate 1,637, forward strand.
AAGGACCCGGCCAAAAATTTTTTATTAAATTATTAGCAATTTTATTAAAAATAGCATATTTTTTTGCCATTTTGTAATTTGAACACAATAAAACTAAAGAATTATTCAAAGATCTCTTTTTTATTGAGAATATTTTTTTAATAGCTTTATTATTATAGGGATTAGCAGCTATTCCATAAACTGTATCTGTTGGAATAAAAATGATTTCACCGTCTAATATTTTTTTTACCGCTTGATTAATGCCTTTAGTATTAGAATTAATAATTTTCATTAAAAAACTTTTGCTATGAAATTTGTATTTTTAAAATTTTTTTTTCCATATTTTAATTCCTTACCTTTATTTGTTTCTACTTTCCCACCGACACCATTTATAATTGCATGTCCTGCCGCCGTATCCCATTCATAAGTTGTTCCGGATCTAGGATAAATATGAGCAATACCTTCAGCTATATAACAAAATTTTAAAGAACTTCCAAGAAACAAAATTTTTCTTATATTATGTTTTTTTTTTAATTCTTCACATTCATTCTTTGTAGAATGTGAACGGCTTATTATTATAGTCTTAGTAGTTTTTTTTTTCGGTATGATTTTTTTAAAAATTTTCTGATTAATTATTTTATATGTGTTTTTATTTGTTCCGACATACGTTTTTTTTAATTTTGGTGCATAAATTATTCCGAAGAAAGGTTTGTTGTTTTTAACAAAAGCTATATTAACTGTAAATTCTCCATTTTTTTTAATAAATTCTTTAGTTCCATCTAAAGGATCTACTAACCAAAAATTTTTTAATTTATTTTTACTTTTATTATTACTTTCTTCGGAAAAAACAATTGGTTTGTTAAAAATCTTTTTTAAACCTTTTATTATTATTTTTTCTGACTCCAGATCTGCAATTGTTACTGGCGACATATCTTTTTTTCTAAAAATTTTAAATTTTTTTGAATATATATCTAAAATTTTTTCCCCTGCTTTCCATGCAACCTTACACACTTGAATAGTTTGAGACCTATTTATATCCATTTATTTTAGATTATATTTTAAAAAATTTTTCTGCTGTTTTCTCATTAAAAGTTTGTTCTTTTTCTTTTTTGTTAATTTATCGTAACAATTAGGGCAGGAAATATCTTCGACATATTTTCTTGAATTTCTTTCTTTTGTGGATACCGGAGTTCTACAAGCACTACAAATTATATAATTTCCAGGAATTAATTTGTGTTTCAAACTTACCCTTTTATCGAATATAAAACATTCTCCTTTCCAAAGACTTTCACTTTTCTTAATTGTATTTAAATAATTCAAAATACCCCCCTTTAATTGATGAATTTCTTTAAAACCTTTTTTTTGTAAAAAATTTGCAGCTTTTTCGCATCGAATACCTCCTGTACAAAACATTGCAATTTTTTTATTTTTATTTAATTTTTTAAAAAAAGAAGGAAATTGTCTAAAATTTTTTACATTAGGATCTATTGCATTTTTAAAAGTACCCAATTTAAATTCCATGGGCTTTCTAACATCAATTACTATTACATCTTTATTTTTGATAAGTTTATTCCAATTTTTTGGCCCAATATATTTATGTTCTTTTTTTTCTAATGGCGTTAATTTTAATCCAATTGGGATAACTTCTTTTTTAATTTTTATTTTCAGCTTATTAAACGGTTGATATTCGACTTTAGAAAAGCTTTTACTGTCAAATTCTTTTATATAAAACTTTTTTTTAATATAATTAACGCATTTATTTACATTATTTTTTTGACCAGCTATTGTTCCGTTTATTCCTTCAGGAGAAAGTATGACAATACCTTTAACTAAACTTTTAGAAAGAAAATTTTTTAATAAATTTTGATGTTTTGCAAGTTTGCTGATTTTTTTAATTTTATAAAATCCGATAACATTTATTTTCATTTTTTTTTATATAAATCTAAACCCTTTTCTGTAGGAATTAATATTTTTCCTGGTCCATCATGCCACTTTCTTATTTTAATAATTTTTTTTTTTAATGCCTCTTCTAAAATTTTTTTGTTATATTTATTTAATAAAATTTCCTCCGATATACCTCTTAAATGTTCAGGCATTTCACACAAATCAATTAGGATATTTTTTATTGATGTCATTTGTTTTTTTTATTAATTTAAAATATATTTTTAATATAAAATATTTTTTATTAAATGTACCAATATATATTGAAAACTTTTTATTTAATTTTTGTATTTTTTTTATTTTTATTCAACTCCTCTATTGCAGGAAGTTTGATTAACAATAAATCGGGGGGTCCTTTATTTCTATTTCTTGTTGATAAAAGCTGCCAACCTGACCCTAATATGTTAAAAAAATTAATGTTTAGTATGCCGACTGATCCTGATTTTTATTTTAGTTTAACTTGCCAAAAATTAGGCAAAACAATTGAATTAGAACCCAGTAAAAAAATATCAATTGAAGAACATGAAGAATTTATTCTTATTGGCAAATTAAAAAGTCCAGTTTCTAAAGTATCTTTTTGTTATTTAAAAGATAGTTCTGAAGTT
>CAYXBD010000065.1:0-4130 GCA_964463275.1 uncultured Alphaproteobacteria bacterium
CAGATTACTTTGGATTTAATTTTTTAAATAAAATTTTACCCATTTTAAATTTTGGATGGGTTTTTTTTTCTATTTCAATATTTCTTCCATTTTGTGGGTTTATACCAATTCTTTTTTCTCTTTTTTTCGTATAAAAAGAACCAAACCCTCTAATCTCAACTCTTTTTTCTTCTGAAAGTGCTTTTTGCATTTCTCTGAAAAAAATATCTACAATATTTTCAATTTCAGATATTTTATATTTACTATTATTTTTATGTATTGATTTAATTAAATCTGATTTATTCATTTTTTTAAATTATTTTTTTTTTTTTACCTTTTTTACTTTTTTTACTTTTTTCTTTTTTTTTTCTCCTAGAATCTTTCCAAGACTAGCACCACTATCTAATGAACCAAACTCTTTTTTTATCTTTTTTTGTTCTTTTGATTCAATTTCTTTAATAGATAATACAATAATTTTATTTTCTTCATCAACTTTTTTTATCATCGCATCTAGTTTTTCGTTTGCCGCATATCTTCTTGGATTTTGTTCAGATTCGTCCATAGATAAATTTTCTTTATCAATAAACCCATCAAGATTATTATCTAATTTAACTTTAACCCCATTATCTTTTATATGAATAACTGAGCAAGTTACTACATTTTTGATTTTAATATCCTTAATTTTTTCTTTAAAAGGTTTGTCATCAAGTTGCTTTATACCTAAAGATACTCTTTGTTTTTGTTGGTTAACGTCTAAAACTATAGTTTTTACAACATCTCCAGTTTTAAATTTTGTTGTTGATTTATTGTCCCATTCCCAATCTAAATCAGAAATGTGAACCATTCCATCTAAATTGTTTTCTAAATTTACAAAAATACCATATTCAACTATATTTCCGACTTTACATTCTATGATTTTTCCTTTTTTATATTTTTTTGAATATTCATTCCAAGGATTAGCACTTTCTTTTTTCATTCTAAAACTTAATTTTCTTTTGTCTAAGTCAAGTTCTAGAACACTTACATCAACAACATCTCCCATGGAAACAATTTCATTTGGGTTAGTTTTTTTTTTGTCCCATGTCATTTCAGATACATGTATAAGTCCTTCTATACCATCTTCTAATTCAATAAATGCTCCATAATCAGTTATTTTACTTACTTTTCCTGAATAATTTTTTCCCACTTTATATTTTTTTTCTATATTTTTCCACGGATCCTCACTAAGTTGTTTAATTCCCAGTGAAATTTTTTTTGATTCAGGGTTAAATTTTAAGATTTTAACTTTTATATTTTGACCAATTTTTAAAAAATCTGAAGGATGATTAATTCTTCTCCATGAAATATCAGTTAAATGAATAAGTCCATCTGTTGTTCCAAGGTCTACGAAAGCTCCATAATCTGTAATATTTTTAATAATTCCTTCCACAGAAATTCCTTCTTTAAACTCTTTTTTAATATCCTTTATATCTCTTTTTAAATTTTCTTCTAAAAAAGATTTTCTTGAGATTACAATATTTCCTCTTTCTCTATCGATTTTTAATACTTTAAATGATAATTTTTGTTCAACAAGATGATTAATATCCTTTATTGGTTTAATATCAACCTGACTTCCAGGTAAGAAAGTAATAACACCATCAATATCAACTGTATAGCCGCCCTTAACCTTTCCGTAAATTTTTCCATCTACTGGTTTATCTTTTTTTAAAACTTCTTCAAATAAATCAAACGCAGCTTCTTTTTTTGCTTTTTCTCTACTTAAAACAGCTTCACCATTTTTATCTTCCACTCTTTCAACAAAAACATTAATTTTATCTCCTACTTTAATTTCTTTTTCTTTATCACAGAATCTAAGTTCATCCATAGAAATTCTTCCTTCGCTTTTTAGTCCAACGTCTACCAATGCATGGTTGTGATCTATTGATATAACAATTCCACCTACTACTTTACCTTCAAAATTTTTTATTTTTTTTAAGGATTGATTTAATAAAGATTCAAAATTTTCAGTATTTTCAGTCATAAACTCGGTTTTATAGACTTTATGCAGTTTTTCTTAATTTTAAAAGCTTTTTTTTTAATTTTTTTTTGAAAAATTTCCTCCTAGATTTTTTATTAATGATACAAAATTAGGAAAACTTGTTTTTATACAATTTAAATTATCTACAATTATTTTTTTCTTAGAAGCTAAATCCATTATTAGGAATGCCATGGCTATTCTATGATCATAATAAGTTTTAATTTTAGCATATCCAGCAGTGTTATTTTCTTTATTTCCAGTTATTTTAAGACCGTCCCTTTCTCTTTTTACTTTTATTTTGCATGCTATTAAACCGTTATATAAAGATTTTATACGATTACTTTCTTTGTTCTTAAGCTCACCACCACCTTTAAAAGATGAATTTCCTTTAGCAAATGTAGCTAAAATAGAAAAGATTGGAATTTCATCAATCATTTTTGCGACTGTCTTTTTTCCTAAATGAACACCTTTCAAATTACTTGATTTAAAAGTAATATCTGCAATTTGTTCATTTGAAATTTTTTTTTGGTTAAAAATTTTTATATTAGCATTCATTTTTTTTAAAATTTTAAAAAAAGTTGCTCTTGTTTTATTTATATTTACTTTTTTTATTTTAATTTCTGAATTAGGAATTATTAAGGCAGCAGAACCAATTATGGCTGCAGCTGATGGATCCCCAGCAATTAAAATATTTTTAGCCTTTAGTTCTTTTTGGCCAATAATTTTAATTATCTTTCCTTTTTTATATTTTTTTATTTGTATTTTTGCACCAAATTTTTTTAACAAAACTTCACTATGATTTCTAGTTGGAATATTTTCAATTACAGTTATTAATCCTGGTGAATTTAATGATGCAAATAAAATAGCTGATTTGATTTGAGCAGAAGGAATTTTTTGATTATATGTAATTGGAATTGTTTCATTAAAGCCTTTAATTGTAATAGGCAGTTTATTATTTTTAGAATTTATTTTTGCACCCATTTGTCTTAATGGTTTAATTACTTCAAACATATTTCTTTTGCTTAAACTTTTATCACCTATAAATTTAACTTCGAAATTTTGATTACACAAAATTCCTAACATTAATCTTGTAGCAGTACCAGAGTTTCCCATATATAGGCTCTTTTTTGTTGGATTTAGACCTCCAATGCCTACACCAGATATAGCAATCAAGTCTTTATTCTTTATAATTTTTACGCCAAGTAATTTTAAATTTTTAATAAGATTATTTACATCTTCTGAACAAGATATTCCTTTAACTTTAGTCGTACCAATAGCCATTGATCCTAAAATCAGAATTCTTTGGGAAATAGATTTATCTCCTGGAACTTCAATAATTCCATTTAATCTATTTTCATTTTTTGAATAAAATTGATTCAATTTATTTAATTTATTAATTACTATATAATTATCTTTACTAAATAATAAATTTAAATTAAAAATAATTAAATTTTTTTATTTATTAATCTTTTTATTTGTTTTATATAATTAACTTATGATAAAACCATCTTGGGGAAGTAAAAGAACATGTCCATGTGGCAACGGTGTTAGATTTTATGATCTAAATAAAAAAGAAATCGAGTGCCCTAGTTGTGGAGAGAATATTAATGTTGAACAATTATCAATATCGACTCTTGAAAACAATTTAAGGAAAAAGTCACAGACTCAGATTATAGCAGAAAAGGATGTTAAGCCAGATAAAACCATTCCTAGTAAAGAAGACGCAAAAACAGATGTAGAAATTGCAGATAAAGATACAAAGATAGAGATTGAAGAGATAACAGGTGAAAAAATAAGTAACAAAAAAAAAAAAGAAGAAAAAAAAGAAGACTAATAATTTTTTTTTATTTATGTTTCTTTTTTAAATCTTTTTTTAAATCTTCATGGTCACCAATAGCAATATGATGCTTACTTTTAATGACGTTTTTTTCAAAAAATGGTATTAAAGGAAGCACCACTAATCCTCCTAAGAAAATACCTAAAGCATGATCTCTTAATGTAGAATCAATCATTGCAGCAATTAAATCTGCAAATGCATGTGCAATTATTACACCAATAATTCCAGCAACAAATCCATTGGAAATTAATTTTAGAAATCTATTAATGCTCCAACCTGTATAAAAACCTAGCAACA
>CAYXBD010000066.1:0-4061 GCA_964463275.1 uncultured Alphaproteobacteria bacterium
ATGTTATTATTTCCGATAAAGTTGATGCGCCAGATCTAGAAATTACAAGTTGAGATTTAAACATTATGTTGGGTAAATTATTAAAAAAAGGCTTGCAAATGCAGTTAATTTTATTTTTTACATAATTTTTTTTTACAATTTCAAAATTATTTTTTGAACACTGATGATAAACGGCTATTTTTTTTTTTATCTGAATGGGTAACAAATTTAAAGATTCAGGTATAATGTTATCAAATATTGCTGCTCCTTGACTGCCACCAACAATTAAAATATTTATTTTTTTTTTATTTACATTGAATTTAACTTTTTTTCTTAGATTTAATATTTTTTTTCTTACTGGATTTCTTATATAAAAAATTTTTTTATTTTTTTCATTTTTTTTCTTACCACCCCATCCAAAAATTACTTTTTTTGAAAAAAAATAAAAAAGTTTATTAGCGGATCCCATAATCATATTAGATTCATGAAGAATAATAGGTTTAAATAAAATTTTTGAAATTATTAAAAAAGGTATAGAAGTATATCCGCCAAAACCAACTACTACTTTAGGATTATTCTTTCTTAAAATATTAAAGATTTTAAAAAGATTCCCAAAAAAATTAAAAAAATTTATAAAGTTTCTTGAAATTTCTAAATTATAAAGAACTACATTCTTTTTTTTAAACAAATTTTTATTTTCGTTTACAATATTTTTTACCCTATTATCTGAAAAAAAAATAATTTCTTTTTTTTCAGAAATTAATTGTTCTAATAATGAAATTGCTGGAAAAATATGTCCACCTGTACCTCCGGCAACTATTGCTATCTTAGAATTCTTTTTCATCAGACATTAAGCTATCTTTATAAGATACTCTAGTTAAAGCTAGAATTACACCAATATTTAGTGCAGTTGAAATCATTGAAGAACCTCCATAACTAATAAAAGGGAGAGTGGCACCAGTCGTTGGTATAAGTCCTATAGTTGAGCCTATATTTACAAAAATCTGTGAACCAAGTTGCATTACTAAACCTGAAACACATAATATAATAAAAAGATATTTCTCATTTTTTATTTTTTTGCAAATATTAAAAATAAGATATATAAAAAAAACAATAATGAGCAAACAACTAAAAAGGCCAAATTCTTCTGCAATAACAGAAAATATAAAATCTGTATGAGCATCAGGAATGTTCTCTTTTACAGTACCAAGCCCTGGGCCTTTCCCAAATAATTTTCCTTCTTTTATAGCTTCTAATGACTTTGATATTTGATAATTATCGCCAGTTGAAAATAAAAAATTATCAATACGCAATTTAACATTATTCGAAAAAAAATATGTAGCTGAAAAAACAAAAGAAAAAAAAAGTATTGAAGCTGCTACCCATTTCTTATTTAAACCAGAAATAAATAATTGTCCAAAATAAACAAAAGAAATTATCGCAAACATTGAGAAATCAGGTTGGTATAATATTAGACTTGAAACAAATAAATATAAAAGAAATGAAAAAAATTGATTATTAATCATTGGAAAATAATTTTTTGAAGAAAAAATCCAAGCACAAATTATAATAAAAGAAACTTTTAAGAATTCTGAAGGTTGAAAACTATATCCAAAAAAAGAAACCCATCTGATTGATCCTTTACTCTCAATTCCAATAAAAAAAGAGTAAAAAATAAAAAAAATAGATAGTAAAAATATGAATAAAAAAAAACGTTTTATTCCTAATCTTGAAAATAGGGAAATAAAAAAAATAAAAAAAAAAGCAACAGGTGCAAAAATTAAATGTTTTTTTGCAAAATGATATGGATCTAAACCATATTTAACCGCAATAGATGGTGTCGCAGCAAAGGAAATTACACAACCTATAAGTAATAATAAAATTGTAGTAATAAAAATTTTCCTATCAATACTTCTCCACCAATTATAAAGAAATATATTTAATTGTTCATTTTGCATTAATCTTTTCTAAATTTTTTTTACAAACTTAATAAATGCATTCCCTCTATCTTCAAAATTTTTCCATTCATCTAAGGATGAACAGGCTGGAGATAATAAAACAATTGAAGATTTTATTTTTTTTTCTTTAATATTTTTTTTTGCTAAAAAGTATGAAATTTTTACAGCTTCTTCTAAATTCTTAACAATTGTGCAATCTAGAAAATCTTTTAGATATTTTTGATATAAAAATTTTGTCTCTCCTACTAAAAAAACATGCTTTATTCTAAAAAAATGTTTTTTTAATTTTTGTAAATTTTTTTCTTTAAGTCGTCCGCCTAATATCCAAAAAACATTTTTAAAATTTTTTAGAGCTTGATCTGTCGCGTCAATATTTGTTGCTTTACTGTCATTAATAAAAGTTATGTCGTTGATCTGTTTTATTTTTTGTAATCTATGAGGTAAAACCTTAAAAGACTTAATAGAATTTTCAATTTGTTTCCAATTATAAAAACCTAAAGACAAAACTATCGCATAGACTGCTGCTATATTTTGATAATTATGCACTCCAAGAAAGTTCCTAAACTGTTCTATATTAACCATTTTTGATATTTTATTTTTTCTTAAACTAAAATTTATTATTAATTTTTTATTTTTAATATAAATATCAGCTTTATTATTTTTCCCTGATACAGTAATTATTTCTGAATGTAATCTTTTCTTTAATTTTTTTACTAAAGAAGATGTTGATTCATCATCTACTCCAATAATAGAAATATCATTTTGTGATTGATTGTTAAAAATTTTAATTTTTTCATTTATATATTTCTTAAAACTTTGATGTCTTTCAATATGATCTTTTGTTATATTCAATAATACTGCAACTTTAAATGTTGTTCTTTTCATTAATTCTAATTGAAATGATGAAATTTCTAATATATTAAATATTTTTTTAAATCTTTTTAAATCAAATACTGGCTTACCTATATTTCCACTAAGACTGTTATTAATTTTTAATTTCTTAAAAACATGGCTTAATAAAGAGACCGTAGTTGATTTTCCATTAGTGCCGGTAACTCCAATATATTTTTCTTCGGGATTAAATCTAAAAAATAATTCAATGTCATTTAATACTTCAATTTTTTCTTTCTTTGCTTGTTTTAAAAACGAATGTTTCTTTTTTCCTGAAAATGGTATTCCCGGAGATACGAGTAAAAAAGTCATTTCTTTTAAATTATTATTATTTAAATTTTGAATATTTAATTTATTTTTTTTTGCTTTTGATAATACTTCTTTATTGTCATCCCAGCCAAAAACATCAAAACCTTTTTTTTTTAGAAATTTCATTGAACTTATTCCTGTTCGACTTAAACCTAAAACCCCTACTTTTTTATTTAAAAAAAAATTCATTTTTTTTTCTATTATTTTTATCTTATTTTAAGAGTGGCTAATCCGATTAATGCAAAAATTACTGCTAGGATCCAGAATCTAATTACAATTGTATTTTCATGCCATCCTTTTTTTTCAAAATGGTGGTGAAGAGGGCTCATTAAAAAAAGTCTTTTACCTGTTAATTTAAAAGAAGCAACTTGCAAAATTACCGATCCTGCTTCCATAACAAATAAAAAACCTATTATAAATAAAACAAGTTCGTGTTTTATAATTATACTAATTGAACCTAAAGCTGCTCCAATTGATAAAGAACCGGTATCACCCATAAAAATTTTTGCTGGATGAGCGTTAAACCATAAAAATCCTAAGCATGAACCAACTAAAGCGGAACTTAGTACTGCTAGTTCGCCAGCGCCTATAACAAAAAAAAGATTTAAATATTCTGAGAAAATTTTATTTCCAACTAAATAAGCTATTAAACCTAAACAAGTTGCTGTTGTAATAACCGGAACAACTGCCAAACCATCCAGTCCATCAGTAAGATTTACGCTATTTGAAGTGCCAATAATTACTAAAAAAGCAAAAATTGGAAATAAAACGCCTAAATCAAATAAATAATTTTTAAAAAATGGAACTGCTAAAGTATCAATATATTGATAATCAAAAAAATTATATAAAAAAAATATTGTAATAGAGCATATTAAAAACTGAAAAATTAATTTAGTACCAACTTTAAGTCCTTTTCTCTCTTTA
>CAYXBD010000067.1:0-4049 GCA_964463275.1 uncultured Alphaproteobacteria bacterium
TATCCATTTCAAATGTATCATCAAATAATCTTTTATTTCCCATTTCAGGATCTGAATTATACTGAGATAAGCCATACCCACCCTCAGCATATTCAGAATCTTCATGATTATAATTTAGAGTAATTGCAAGTTTTTGATTAGACGCTAATTCGATGTCACCATTTAAAAAATAATCGTTATAATTTATAATATCTCCTTTTACTGGCCCTCTATTATCGTGTCTTGTAAACATACCTTGCCAAGTTCCAAGTTTTCCAAAATCTCTTCCATATCTTATATGATACTGCTGTCTAGGACCAATATTTGACTCTCCAAAAGATGTGATAATTTTTCCCGCTCCTTTTTTTGGTGGCCTGTGATTTAAAAAATTAATTATGCCGTGCATGGTTTGTGGTCCATGAGTTAACTGCCCGGATCCTTTAATAACTTCAATGCCTCCAATTCTCTCATCTGGAGGTATGTAATGTGTTGTTGGGTCTGTATATGGAGCAAAATTAAGTGGGTTATAATCTTCATAAACACTAATTTTTCTAGATCTTCTGGAATGTGCTCCTCGAATGCCAAAATTACCTTTGCGTGTATCACCATCATCTGTTTCTGAAATAACTCCTGGTATTTCCTCAATTACTTCTCCAATAGTCAGCCCCCTTGATTTATCCATTGAATCTCTACCTACATAGTTGGTAGCTCCGGGGGTTAAACGTGTTCTATCGCCAATTGATGATTGAATTTCAATATCAGGTAAAATAATAGTTTCTTCATCTTCAGAATGAACCTTTGTGCAAAATACAAAAAGTAAAAAAAATATAATAAAAAATCTAATCATTTTTTTTTAAAATCAATGCTGATTTATAATATCTATTTACTGACTAATATAAAATTTTATTATTGTATTAAGGGTTATATAAATTAGAAATAATGTATTTAAATTTATTTAGCCGCCGTGTTGGGTCGGATATGTCTCATCAATTTTAACATCCGGTGAATCTAGAACTCCTTTTGCTTCTCTAGCTACAATAAGAACTTTATCTTTAGCAAGCTCTTCAAGATTTTCTCTAGGCAGACTTGGGTTTCTAGCAACTGCTCTTCTGATATACGGATCTTCATCTTTTGAAAATATAACCAATTTTTGTTCTTCAGTTTTTGGATTTAAAGCTTGTGCAAGTTTAAATGAAGGAATAGGTGTTTTAGTAAAATCAATATAATGCGGGTCTTCCTTTGTTTTTTCATCTACCCCTTTTAATTTAAAATATAATTTCCCAATATAATAAACCCCATAAAATATAGGTTTTAAAATAATAGTTATGATTTTTTGTAAAAAACTACCTTTGTATGGATCCATTTTATCGTGTTCTCCATCTAGAATGAGTTATGCAAATTCTAATAAATAAAAAAATTATTACTAAAGCTAGTACTCCAAGTATTATGAATAATGTTTGCATAATGATTTTATTTTAGAATTATCTAACTTGTTTTCCTGCATGAAATAATGCGTATTTTATAAAATATGACCAAGGAGCTCCCGCGTGGACTCTAATATTCAATAAACCTTCAGTTATTTTCCATACTACTCTATTAAATTTGTTATCTGGTAATTCCATGAGTTTTTCTACTACTTTTTTTAATCTAGGAAATCTTATTAAAACATGAGAATATCTTGAAAGTTTTAAAATATATAAACCCAATTTATCTCTACGGTAATTATCATAAAAAACCATTTCTTTACTTCCAAAAACATTTTTTCCATGATTATAGCCTGAGTTGTGTTGATTTTCATTTATCCCAGTTTTATGCATGACTGATCTGCTAGTTAAATAAGCCTCGTCAGATGGAATAAACAAATCATCATATTCTTTTTTATCATCCGCAGCATCTTTTGCATTCTCATTTGTTTCTGTAGCTGCTTTATTTCTAGCAATAATTTCAGGGGGGATTTTATTACTAGTGTTACTTGCTACATTCTGATTATCTGTTCCAGTTTTGCGCCATGTTGGTGGGGTAACGCTGCCTGGCGCCATAACATCTGAAGCTTTATATTGACCTAATTCAAGACCAACATTGTTTATTTCCAATCCTGGAAAAGGTTTAAAAATATTAATACCATGCACCCCTATTTTTCCTGTAATTCTTCTTGCAACATCCAAAGTCTCCATTGCATACTCCTTTGTTTCACCAGGAAGTCCTAACATCATCTGCATAGAATAACGTATCCCATATTTATTCATTCGATCTGTTACTTTTATAAAATCCTCATTTTTAATACTTTTTCTTAAAGTTCTATATCTAAAATCTTCATTACCTGTTTCTAAACCAAAACGGACAAGTCTACATTTACCCGTATCAGCAAGTGCCTTGCAAACATCTTCATTCATTTCTGGTATAACAACGTTAATTGAAAAGGTTTGTTTTAATTTTGCCTTTTTATACGCTTTGCAAAAATCAATGATCCATTCTTTATTATAAGTTAAAGTGCTATCGTTAAAAAAAAAGTCTCTAGCGTTATATTTTTTTGACAACATTTTTAATTCTCTAATAACATGTCGTACGCTTCTAAGATTTGTATACTCTTTTCCATTCATTCCGGCATCTTCGTGAATTTTTTTATAACCTGCGTTAAAACAATATGTGCACGGGTATGGACAACCTCTGCCTGCTAGAACCTGTGTAAATGGGACAATTCGAAAATATGGATCCTTGTTCCAATAAATATCTCTATCATCAAAAGGTGCTGAATCCATATCCATCAACCAATATCTCATTGGATTCTTATTTACTACACCATTTTTATCTTTTATGTGAAGATTGCCAATTTTAAGATTTCTCCAATCCTTCTTCTTATCTAGTGCTTTACAAAGTTCCACCATTGGATCTCCGCCTTCACCTTTACAAATAATATCTAAATTAGAATTTTCTAAAATTTGAGGCATAAATGTAATATCATATCCACCAGCAATTAGAGGTATATCTATGTTTGCTTCTTTTATAGCATCAACCGTTGCTAACATATGATTTCTATATGAAGTCAATACAGAAAATGCTATGAGATCTGGTTTGTTCTCTTTTTTTTTAATGTATTCAACAATTTTAGAAGGTGTTCCTATAGTAACTTCTGTTGTATGACCACCTTTTTTCAAATATGCAGACAAACACATTGTGCTTTGAAGTGGAAAAAACATTTCTTGTGCAAATATTACATGTGCCATATGGCTTTCCTAAATAAATTTATTATACATCCAATCTAGAATGATTCTAATAATAAAACAGATATACCTATAATTTTAAAATATATATTTTAACAATAAAAACAATTATTTAATTTTTTTTCTTTACAAAATTATAAACTTTCAATAATTATTTTTGAAAAAGTTCCAAGCCTTTTTTCATAGAACCTAGGTTGTTCACAAAGACTATCAGAAAGAGCTCTTCTATCTTCAAATCTTCTAATATCCCAAAAATTCTCTTGTTCTAATTTTAGTATTTCATCTTTATTTGACTCGTAATCTTTAGATAATTTTTTTATTTTTTCTAACTTAATAGAGATTTTTTCTGATGTTAATTTTTGTCTTTTTCCAAAATTTAATAATTTTATATTTCTTTTTTTCCATATATTGTTTGTTGTATCAAATAAAGCATGAAATAATTTAGTAAGTTGATCCGATGAATTATTTTTCTTTATGTATTTTTTTAATTCTACAACGCCTTCTTTTTCCTTGGTTTTTCTTTTCATTATTTTTTCTACTAAGGAATTTAATTTTTCATCATCTATCCATTTAGATGAATTTTCATCAAGAGGTGGGCCCGTCCATATTGAACCCCAACTTAATTTTTCAATATACACTTGGATACACGGCCAATCTGGATTCTTTTCTTTACCTGGCGGTTGGGCAAAAATATTATTTACCAAAAAAAATAAAATTAAAAAAATAGATATTGTTTTTATCATAAAAAAAACTAAACCTTTTTCTTTGCAATAATTCCTTTACTAGGATCATACCCATAAATTGCTAACATTAAAAAAATTAATAAGAAAATAAGAACAAATATAAGTG
>CAYXBD010000068.1:0-4004 GCA_964463275.1 uncultured Alphaproteobacteria bacterium
ATATTAGGCTAAAAAAAATTTATATAAAAATGATTAATAAAAATAATAAATTATACGAAATCTCTTTGTACCCATATAGAAGTTTAAATAAAACTGGTTTTTTTATATTAATGTTTAGTTTGGGGTTTGTTAGTTTTGTTGCTGGAATAATATTTATGATAAAAGGTGCTTGGCCTGTTTTTGGTTTTTTTGGACTTGATGTTTTATTAGTATATATTTTTTTTAAAATAAATTTTAGAAGTGGAAAGAAAAAAGAAGTTCTAATTTTAACTAAAAACAAATTAATAGTAGAATTTTATGATTCAAAAAAAATTTCAAAAACATATTATCTAGATGCTAACTGGTTACAGATACATTTAAGTAAACTAAAAAATGAGATGAGTAAATTAAAAATATCTTCAAATGGTAAATCTGTAATTGTTGGTGCTTTTTTAAGACATCAAGAAAAAATGGCTATTCTTAGGTCTTTAAAAAAAGTCTTAAAAAAATATCGTTTTAACTATGCAAAAATAGATGTCTCAAATTAATAAAAATTTTCTAAGTTTTGGTTTGCTTTTTTTACTTGGATTAATTTGGGGTAGTTCTTTTCTTTTTATTAAATTTGCAGTTCTTTCATTAAAACCTTTAACTGCTGTTTTTTTAAGAATGATAGTTGCAGCTTTATGTTTATTTATTTATTTAAAAATAAAGAAAATAATTCTACCTTTTAAAAAAAAAGATTTTGTTAATTATTTTGCAATAGCTCTTCTTGGAAACGCTTTTCCCTTTGTTTTAGTAAGTTGGGCAGAAATATCTATTAATACAAATGTAACAGGAATTATGATGGGACTTATGCCAATAACAACTGTTTTTCTAGCGTATTTTTTTGTTAAAGAAGAAAAAATAAATTTATATACTTTTTTAGGAATTTTATTAGGTTTTCTTGGTTTATTTTTTCTTTTAGATATTATTTCAAATAAAAATATTAATCTATTTCCACATTACGCAGTAATTTTAGCAACTATAAGTTTTGCTGTAGGAACAATTTATGTAAGAAAAATTCCTAATTTTAACCCTTTATATATACTGACTGGATCCACATATTTTGCTTGTATAATATTACTTCCTTTTGTTTTTCTTTTTGAAGATCCAATGAATGCATCTCCAACCAATCAAAGTATAATTTTTGCAATTGTGTTAGGAATTCTTAATACTGCAATTGGAGGATTAATTTTTTTTAAATTAATAAAATTAACTGGAGCTGCCTTTACTTCTACGGTTAATTTTATTACTCCCTTTGTCGCTGTAATTTGGGGATATACTTTTTTAAATGAATCTTTGAATTCGAATCAAATTTTAGGATTTTTTTTTATTCTATTGGGAATTTATTTAGTAAAAAAATCAACTGATTCCTAAAACATCAGCCATATTAAAAAAACCTTTTTTTTGATTTGATAACCAAACGGCTGCTTTTAAAGCTCCGGTTGCATAAATTGATCGACTGAAACCTTTGTGTTTAAGTTCTATTTCTTCACCATTATTTGTAAAAATAACAGAATGATTACCAACTATATTGCCTTTTCTTTGACAAAAAAAATTTATTTTATCTATTTGTTTTTTTCTAGTTTTGTTAGGTTTCATTGAAGATTTATTTTTCAAATTAAATTTTCTTTCTTTTGCAATAACTTCCCCAAGGGCTAAAGCTGTTCCTGATGGTGCGTCTTTTTTATGTTTATGATGTATGTCTAAAATTTCAGCTGATGTATTGCTGTCAAAAAAAATATTAGATGCTTTGCCTACCAAGCTCATTAATAAATTTATTCCTATACTCATATTAGGTGCAAAAACAATTGCTGTTTTTTTAGATGCATGTTTTATTTTATTTATTTGATTAGAATTTAATCCTGTTGTACCAATTACTAATTTTTTTTTTAATTTTGCTGCATATCTAACAGTTTCTAAAGTGCTTTCAGGTTGCGAAAAATCAATAATTGTATTTGCTTCTTTAAATGCTAATTCTTTATCACTTGTTATATTTATTTTTTTTATTTTTTTGTGTAAAAATTTAGAATTTTTATTTTCAAGAGCAGCAATTAAATCAATGCTTGAAAATTTTTGTAATTCTTTAATTATTTGTTGGCCCATTCGACCGGCACAACCAACTAAGGCTAGTTTAATTTTTTTCATAATTTAATTATATATTACTTTTTATTCCAAAGATCTTTTAATCTATCAAAAAAACCTTCGGATTGAGGGCTAGTTGTTTTTTTATTTTTATCACCATCAAATTGTTTTAATAAATCTTTTTGATTGGTAGATAAATTAACAGGAGTTTCTACAAATGCCTCTAAATACAGATCTCCTTTTCCAGTTTGTCTTACTATTGGCATTCCTTTATCAGATAATCTAAAATTGCTTCCTGTCTGTGTCCCTGATGGAATTTTAACTTTTACTATTGAACCATCTAACGTTGGCACTTCTATATTTCCTCCCAAAGTCGCTGTTGTCATTGATATAGGTGCTCTACAATATAAATTTTCAGCGTCTCTTTTAAAAATTGTATGAGGTTTTTCTTTAATAAAGATATATAAATCACCAGATGGTCCTCCCTTATATCCTGCTTCTCCTTCTCCTGATAATCTTATTCTAGTTCCATCTTCAACGCCTGCTGGTATATCAACGGACAAACTCTTTTTTTTATCAACTCTTCCAGTTCCTTTACATACATTACAAGGATTTTTTATAACTTGGCCCGCACCTCTACATTCTGGACAAGTTTGTTGAATTGTAAAAAAACCTTGAGAAGCTCTAACAGATCCATGCCCTTCACAAGTTGGACATGTTTCAGGTTTTGAATTTGACTCATGTCCGTTGCCATCACAAGTTTTACATTTAATTTTTGTTGGAACGTGTACTACAATTTTTTTTCCTGAAAAAATCTCTTCTAAAGAAACTTCCATATCGTATCTTAAATCCGCTCCATATTCTTTTGTATTTGTTCTGCTATTTCTTCTCCTTCCCCCAAAAATTCCTCCTATATCATCATCAAAATCTCCAAACATTTCCTCAAAAATATCTGAGAAACCTCCACCAAAATTAAAATCCTTAAAACCGGTCCCGCCGTTTTCAAATGCCTGGTGACCAAATTGGTCATATTGAGTTTTTTTTTCTTTATCTTTTAGAACATAATAAGCTTCATTTATTTTTTTAAATTTTTTTTCAGCTTCTTTATCACCCTTGTTTCTATCGGGATGATATTGCATTGCTTTTTTTCTATAAGCTTGCTTTATTTCAGCTTCACTAGATGATTTACCAACCCCTAAGGTTTCATAATAATCTTCTTTAGACATGATTAAAGAATATATAAGGGTTTAATGTGAAGAAATGAAGGGGTTAGGCTGATTTTTTACTATTTTTTTTATCTACTTCTTCAAATTCAGCATCTACTACTTTTTCTTCTTTTTTACCAGAGCCCTTCTTTTCTCCCTTCGGGGGTTCATTTTTTCCTTGTTTAGCTTGTTGTTTTTGTGCTTCTGCTTGTGCTTCTTTATAAATTACTTCACCAAGTTTCATAGATGCTTGGGTTAAAGCATCAATTTTTGCTTTTAATTCTTCTTTATTTTCACTATCTTTAACTTTTTTAAGTGCTTCTAAACTTTCTTCAATTTTTTTCTTTTCTTCAGCACTAACCTTTGAACCATGTTCTTTTAAACTTTTTTCTGTTGCATGTATTAATGCATCAGCTTGATTTTTTAATTCAACAACTTCTTTTTTCTTTTTGTCAGATTCAGCATGTTTTTCAGCATCTTTAACCATTTTTTCTATTTCTTCATCTGAGAGGCCACCAGAATCTTTAATTGTTATTTTTTGTTCTTTGTTAGTACCTTTATCTTTTGCAGAAACATTTAAAATGCTATTTGCATCAATATCAAAAGTTACTTCAATTTGTGGAATGCCTCTGGGAGCTGGTGGTATACTTTCAAGATTGAATTGTCCTAAAATTTTATTATCTCCTGCCATTTCTC
>CAYXBD010000069.1:0-3977 GCA_964463275.1 uncultured Alphaproteobacteria bacterium
ACAAAAAACAAAAAATAAAATTTTTTCTATTTTCATTCAAAAACCCCCTATAAATCTTAGTAATTTTGATGTAGTAATTTCACCAAAACATGACAAGTGTAAAGGTTTAAATGTAATTGAAACTCAAGGTGCTCTTACAAAAATAAATTCAAAATATATTAAAAATATAAATAAAAAAAAAGCTCCTAGTATTTTAAAAAAAAAATTTGTTACTGTACTCATTGGAGGAGATAGTAGGCACCATAAAATAACAAAATCAATATTAGATAAAATAATTAAAAGTCTCCAGTTAATAGAAGAGCAAAAAAAAATTAGAATTTTTATACTTGTTTCTAGAAGAACTGGTAAAAAAAATTATTTATATTTAAAAAAAAATTTAGTAAATAAAAATTTTATTTTTATTTTACCAAACTCTAAAAAAGTATCTTATTTAAATGCTATAAGTTTTGCAAAAGCAATTATTGTTACCAGCGATTCTGTTTCTATGGTAACTGAGGCATCTAGTACTGGTAAACCCACTTATATAATTGATATACCAACAAAATCAAAAAAATTTAGTTTATTTATAAAAAATCTGATTGATTTAAAATTAGCTTATTATTTGAAAGACACGATATCTTTAAAAAGAAAAGAAAAAGCATTAAATGATATGGATAAAGTAGCAAAAAAAATTAAAAAAAAGATTAAAGTTTAATTATGAAAACATATAAAAGCGATACAATTATCATTGGATCAGGCGCAGCAGGGTATGCTGCAGCTATATATGCAGCTAGAGCAAATATGAAACCTATTTTAGTAAATGGTCAACAACCAGGTGGGCAAATGACTATTACAACAGATGTAGAAAATTACCCCGGTTTTAAAGATGTGATTCAAGGACCATGGCTTATGGACCAAATGAAAGGGCAAGCAGAAAGTGTTGGTACAAAAATTATTAATGATACGATTACAGAATGTAACTTTAAATCAAAACCTTTTGAATTGATTGGAGATAGTAAATCTATTTATCGTGGAAAAACAATAATAATTGCAACAGGCGCAACTGCAAGATGGTTAGGAATTAAAAGTGAAGAAAAATTTAAAGGTTATGGTGTGTCAGCATGCGCAACTTGTGATGGTTTTTTCTTTAAAAACAAAACAGTTGCAGTCATTGGTGGGGGTAATACTGCTGTTGAAGAAGCTCTATATCTAACATTACATGCTAAAAAGGTATTTTTAATTCATAGAAGAGATAAATTAAGAGCAGAAAAAATTCTACAAGAAAGATTATTTAAAAATTTAAAAATTGAAGTTGTGTGGGATAGTGTTGTTGAAGAAATTCATGGAAACGAAAATCCAAAAAAAATTAATAGTATTTCTATAATTAATAAAAAAACAAATAAATCAAAATTAATTAATTTAGATGGAGTGTTTATCGCAATAGGTCATGACCCGGCAACTAGTATTTTTAAAAATAAAATTAAATTAGATAAAGAAGGTTATATTTTAACAAAATCAGGTAGTACAAAAACAAATATACCAGGAGTATTTGCGGCAGGAGATGTAGCGGATAAAATATATAGACAAGCTGTTACTGCAGCAGGTATGGGGTGTATGGCAGCTCTAGATGCAAAAAAATATATAGCTGAATAATTTATTTTAATTTTTTACAAGCAGACATAATCTTTTCACAACCCTCAATTATATCTTCATTAGAAGTAGCAAAAGAAATCCTAAAAAAATTTGAGCAACCAAATGCTTCACCGGGGACCACTGCAACGCCTTCATCTAAGAAATAGTCTGATAAATCAATATCATTTTTTATTGTAGTACCATCATCTTTCTTTTTTCCCATTAAATCATTACAACAAACATAAGCATAAAAGGATCCCTGTGGTAGAAAAACTTGCAACAATGAAAAATCTTTAAGCTTAGAAAAAATTAGATCTCTTCTTTTCTGAAATATTTTTTTATTTTTATTTATAAATTGATCGCTATTATTTAAAGCTTCTATTGCCGCTGCTTGAGATATAGAAGAAGTATGAGTTGTGCTTTGAGATTGAATTTTAGTAATTTCTTTTATTAATTCTTTTGGACCTGCCCCATAACCCAATCTCCATCCAGTCATAGCATAAGCTTTAGAAACTCCATTTACAACAAAAGTTCTAGATTTAAGCTTATTATCAACCTGTAAAATATTTTTAAATTTTAAATCATCAAAAATTATATGTTCATATAAATCATCACACATAACCCAAACATGTGGATGTTTTAACAAAATTTTTGCTAAATTTTGCAATTCTAATTCACTATAAAAAGTTCCGGTTGGATTTGACGGTGAATTTAATATTAGCCATTTTGTTCGGTTTGTTATTTTATTTTCTAAATCTTGAGGATTAATCTTAAAATTATTTTCTAATGAAGAATCTAAAACAATAGGGTGCCCTTCAACTAAAAGAGCCATATCGGGATAAGACACCCAAAATGGAGCAGGTATAATTATTTCATCACCTTTTTCAATAGTAGCTAATAATGCATTAAATATTACTTGTTTGCCTCCACAGCCAACTGTAATCTCGTCTGGCTCGAAAACTAAATCATTTTCTTTTTTAAATTTTTTTATTATAGCTTCAATTAATTCTTTTGTTCCATTAACAGGGGTGTATTTTGTTTCACCATCTTGAATAGCTTTTACAGCTGCACTTTTTATATTATCAGGCGTATCAAAATCAGGTTCGCCTGCAGAAAAATCTATAATTTTTTTTCCTTCTTGTTTTAGCTTTTTAGCTTTTGCAGTTATAGATATAGTGGGAGAGGGTTGAATTCTAGATACTCTTTGCGAAAAGAAACTCATAACAATAACCTATGTATTCTATAATAAATTTTAGAAAAAAAAGATAGTATTAATTTTAATAAAATTATTTAATTAATTAGGATGCTTTTTAAAAAATAATGAAAAATTTAGAAAAAAAAGAAAATAATAAATTTATAATTAGAAGCTCATTTAAACCTTCAGGTGATCAACCTAGCGCAATTAAAAAAATTACTGAAAATTTAAAAAAAAACTGTCAAAATCAAACGTTATTAGGTGTAACAGGGTCAGGAAAGACATTTACATTGGCTCATGTTATAGAAAAGCTTCAAAAACCAACTTTAATCTTAGCACCAAATAAAACACTCGCAGCACAATTATATTCTGAAATGAAATCGATATTTCCTAAAAATGCAGTAGAGTATTTTGTTTCTTATTATGATTATTATCAGCCAGAAGCATATGTCCCAAGAACTGATACATATATAGAAAAAGAATCATCTATTAATGAACAAATAGATAGGATGCGTCATTCAGCAACCAGGGCTTTATTTGAAAGAAAAGATGTAATAATAGTTGCAAGTGTTTCTTGTATTTATGGGATAGGTTCCCCCGAAACATATTCAACAATGACATTTTCTTTAAATAAAGATGACATAATTAAAAGAAGTCACTTAATAACTAAGCTTGTAGAATTGCAATATATTAGAAACGATATAAATTTTTATAGAGGTACCTTTAGAGTTAGAGGAGATATAATTGATATTTTTCCCTCTCATTATGATGATTGCTCATGGAGGATATCTTTTTTTGGAGAAAAAATTGAGAATATTATTTCTATAGATCCTTTAACTGGAAAAAAGAATAATGAATTAAATTTTGTAAAAATATTTCCAAATAGTCATTACGTAACTCCAAAACCAACTTTAGAGAAAGCAATTAAAAATATAAAAATTGAATTAGAACAAAGACTAAATTTTTTTAAAAAAGAAAAAAAGTTTTTAGAAGCAGAAAGAATAGAACAAAGAACTAATTTTGATATAGAAACAATAGAAGCAACGGGTAGTTGCGCAGGAATTGAAAATTATTCTAGATATCTTACTGGAAGAAAAACTGGAGAACCTCCTCCAACTTTGTTCGAATATCTTCCAAATGATGCTTTAATATTTGTTGATGAAAGTCATGT
>CAYXBD010000070.1:0-3973 GCA_964463275.1 uncultured Alphaproteobacteria bacterium
GCAAAAATTTTAATATCATATTTAGTTAATTTTTTTTTTTTTTCTGATCTGCCAAAAAATTCAGGAATATCTCTTATTTCTTCAGGTCCTCTTTCGAAAGGAATTCCATAATTTTTAGATAATTTATCTATATCTACCCTTACTCTGCCAGGTAAAATCACTTTATTAATACCTTTTACATCTTGCAAACGTCTTAATATCAAATCTCCGGTCATTAAAGCTGCAACAGATAAACCTAATTGTTTAACTCTATAATTCCACTCTGGTGGTTTTTTACATGGAGATGGTATAGACATGTTTTCTAAAATTTTTGCAAGCTGTTTTTCTGCTAATTTTCCAGTTAAAAATAATATTACTTCTTTATACATTTAAATTTTATTAAGAACTTTCTTTAAATCACTTACACTATTTACAACAACTGTAGATTCAAATGATTTTAGTTTTTCAGTATTTTCTAAATCAATTTTTCTTGGATATACTTTAACCATTTTACTTGGTGCCTTAGTATCATGCTCTGGCTCTGTATCACATGCCAAGACTATACAAGGAACTTTACATTTTCCTGCCTGAGCAAAAATATTTGTTGCTAAATTATCTGAAATGCCTGCTACAAATTTAGCAATTGAGTTTGATGTTGCTGGTGCAATAACTAATGTATGATAAATATTTTTATAAAAAAAACCAACGGGTGCTGAACTAGCAGTTGTATCTCGAAAAACTCTAGTGTTTTTAGGAAAACTCGCATTTTTTTTTTTATACATTCTTATAACTTCATCTGCCGCTTTACTAACAAATAAATCAAATTCTCCTAAATTGGACATTATATCCAAACATTCTTCGAAGAAATGTCCTGATCCGGTAATAACCCAACCTAATTTTTTATTATTTTTTGAATCACATGTCATTTTTTATTCATTCTGATAATTTTTATACCAACACTCTCGGATTCCTTGAATATCTCCAACTTTTCAATCATTATTTCTATTTTTAATATTTTTTTATTTATTAAACATTTTTTTGCTATATTTTGAGCTAAATTTTCTATTAGAGGAATGTGGCCTCTACTGATAATTTTTTTAACATTTTTTATAATATCTTCATATGAAACGAGTTCCTTTATATCATTTTTTGTTTTTATATTATCCTTTGCTGTTATAAATATATTAAATCGTACTTTTTGTTTTCTAATTTTTTCCTTTGGATAAATACCAACGGATGCTTTTAATATTAAATTTTTAACTAGTACTGTGTATGTTTTTTCTTTTATTATCATTTAATAAAATTCTACTATTGAATAATTTTTTTTTTTATTTTATGTTTTTTGCATATTTAAGTAAATTTTTATATTAAATATAATAATGGCTTTTTTAAATAAATTTAAAATATTCCTGTATATTGCTATTTTTCTTTCTTTTTTTGAAATTAGTTTAGCAGAAAGTCCAGAGTTAACAGAAGCACATAAAATCTTAGTAGCTAAAAACCATCTTGTTAATTTAAAAACCCCAACAAAAATTAAATATCGTTTTAAAAGAACAGGTTCGCTACAACGTGGATTTAATGACAGGGTTGTAATGATAGTTCCTGAAAAAGACGAGAAAGGTGTTCATAATATAAAATTTGATTTTTTTAGTTCTTATAATAAAGAGGATATAAAATCAGCAAGTTATAAAACAAATAATCCTATTTTTCATGCTTTCTGGGAACATGATATAAAATTTATGACAAAAGCAACGAAAGGAAGTTGGATATACTTTAGAAAGAGAATAACTTGGGCTATGAGTGATCCTTACAAATTTAAAATTTTACCTGCAGAGTGTATTATCAATGAAAAAAAAGTAGATGGTCAAACTGTTGAACTGATACCGTTTGAACAAGATTATGATTCAGAAAAATTTAAAAAATACGCAAAAAAAAGATATTACGTAACTGTTTGTGAAAAAGTACCTGGAATGATATATGAAATGGGAACAATAGTGCCTTCGGAAGATGGTTCTAAACCTCTAATGAAAGAAACATTAACGTTTGATAAAATTTTAAATTAGTTTATTTTTTTTTTTATGATTAAATTTATTTTTTATTATTTTTTTATTTTTTTATTTTTTTTTATTTTAAGTTGT
Organism: uncultured Alphaproteobacteria bacterium; assembly: GCA_964463275.1. GTDB lineage: Bacteria > Pseudomonadota > Alphaproteobacteria > CAYOOR01. The sequence goes on from CAYXBD010000070.1 coordinate 2,118, forward strand.
GAAGAAAAAAAAGATCAGAGTACTTCCGATCTAGAAACTATAACTGAAAATATACCGACATCTGAAAAAGTTGAATATGTTTTTGCCTGTATACAAGGAAATGAAAACTCACAAGCATATATATCAAAATGTTCATGTAGCATTGATTATATTGATGAACAGATGACATATGAAGAATATGTTGAAGCAGAAACAATAATGAGTCTAAGGCAAATCTATGGTGAAAAAAGCATAATGTTTAGAAATACACCAAACGCGATACAAATTTATACTAATATGCAAAATATATTAGCTGAAGCTGAAATGGAATGTTTTTAAAAAAAAAATTTTTATTAATTATATTTGCTTTAATCTTAGTTTTTTTATTTTTTTACAAATATAATAACAAATCTGATACGCAAATTGGCGGTGATTTTGAACTAACAAATCACTTAGATCAAAAAACAACAAATAATAGTTTTAATGGATATTATCGTTTAGTTTTTTTTGGATTTACTAATTGTCCAGATTTTTGTCCTAACACATTAAATAATATTGGCTTAATAATTAATCAAATTAATAAAAAAAACCAATTAGTTCCAATTTTTATAACTGTCGATCCAGAAAGAGATACGGTTATAAAATTAAAAAAATATCTTATAAATTTTGATCCGAAAATAATTGGTCTTACAGGAACAAAGGAACAAATAGAATTTGTAAAAATAAAATATAAAATTTTTTCAAAAAAAGTAATGTATAAAAAAAAAGATCCTGAAGAATCTATGAACCATGATGGGCATGACCATGGTGCCTATAGCGTGGATCATACAACAATAATCTATCTAATGGACAAAAAGGGAAATTATATTACCCATTTTAGTCCAGATACTAGTAATTCAGCTATGGTAAAAAAAATTAATAAATATTTATTATAATTAATTTTCTAGATAAATTTATTTTTTAAAAACGTGATTTATTGATAGTAATATCAAAATTGAAAGTAGTGACCAAGTTATAAAATATTCTCCATCACTAATATTGTAGACTGCGCCAAAATATTTAGCTGAAAATATTATAGCATATATTCCAAATGTTGAGATTAGTAAACTAATTAGAATCCTAAAAAAAACTTTTCTATATTTTTCTTGATTTTTCATAAAACTTAAAAAAAGAAAACGGGTTAATAAATTTAAAAAAATTATCTTAACCCGTTCTCAAAACTTACTTTTAAAAGCAAGTGATAGGTGAAGAGTTATTCACTCCCACCTTCGTCACCGCCGCCTTCATCGCCGCCGCCTTCGTCGCCTCCGCCTTCGTCGCCGCCTCCAGCGTCGTCGCCACCCTCGTCATCGCCTGCGAAAAGAGTGTAATCATATTTAAGTTCTTCCATTTTATCTCCAAATGAAGTTAAAATATAAAATAAACCCTCTTATAACGCCTTTAACCGGTGTATGTCAATAGATATTTAATAGAAAAATAAAAACAACTGTTGATAATTAATGCAGTATATTCAATTACATAACATAGTTTTCCCCAGTTTCTTTAACTTTTTCTTGATTCTAAACTAAAAAAAAAATCGTAAGATCATATATTTTTGCAAATATTAATAATTTTATTTCGCATCCATTGATTACCAGGATTACTATCAGTTCGTTTGTGCCAAATAAGTTTTAAACTTAATGGGTTTGTCGATAATGGTAAAGGAAAAACTTTTACGCTATCAAGTCTAAATCTCTCTGCAACTCTTTTGCTTACAGTCAGTATCATATTTGATTGTCTAATTATTGCTGGAGCTACTAAAAATTGGTTTACTGACATTGCCACTCTTCTTTTTAATCCTTTAGCTTCTAAAAGATAATCAACAAAACCAAAAGCTT
>CAYXBD010000071.1:0-3926 GCA_964463275.1 uncultured Alphaproteobacteria bacterium
TGGGGTTTAGTAGCAGATATTCATCCAACTACATATGAATTAAGATTAAGTATAATTGAAGCAAAAATTGAAAAATATAATATTGATTTGCCAAAAGATGTAATAGAATTTTTAGCTCACAAAATAACATCAAGTGTTCGCGAACTCGAAGGTGCGCTAACTAGATTAGCTGCCCATGTAACTTTAGTTGGACGAAATGTTGATTTAGAAATTGCGGAAGATTTACTGCAAGATTTATTAAGAGCAAGCGATAGAAGAACCACAATTGATCAAATACAAAAAAAAGTTGCAGAACATTTCAACATCAAAATATCAGATATGCATTCAGCAAGAAGATCAAGAACTGTTGCTAGACCAAGACAAGTAGCGATGTTTTTGTCTAAAAATTTAACTACAAGATCACTTCCCGAAATTGGTAGAAAATTTGGTGGCAGAGATCATACAACAGTGATTCATGCTATAAAAAAAATACAAGAATTAGTAAAAAATGATTCAAGCCTCTCGGAAGATCTAGAAATTTTAACCCGCTCTTTACAAAGTTAAAAATTTTTTTTTGTTTAAAAAACTGCTATAATAAGCTTCTAAATTAATGAAACTACAATTGCCGAAATCTAATTTTGCGAAATCACTTTCATTCGTTCAGAATATTGTTGAGAGCAAAGGTACGATTCCTATTTTAGCAAATGTTCTGCTTGAAGCTAAACAAGGAAGATTAAATTTGTCAGCAACTGACATGGATATAACAATTTATGATAAAATAAAAATAAACAATATTGAATCTGAAGGGTCAACTAGTGTGCCAGCACATACTTTGTATAATGTGATTAAAGAACTGCCAGATAACGATCCTATTAATTTAAGTTACGATCAGAATAGTAAAAAATTACATTTAATGGCATCTAAATCAAAATTTGTTTTTTCGTGTTTGACTAAAGAAGAATTTCCAATTTCTTCATCTGAAAATTTTAAAATAAATTTTAATTTAAAATCAGATGTATTGAGAGAAATAATAGATAAAACATATTTTGCTTCTTCTAATGAAGAAACAAGATATTACTTAAACGGTCTTTATATGCATACTACTTCAGAAAATAATCAAAATTATTTAAGAGCTGTTGCAACGGACGGGCATAGACTTGCACAATACCAAGTAAGCGCTCCTCCTACAATTACAAAAAATAATTTTGGTGTAATAATCCCTAAAAAATTAGTTTTTGAATTAAGAAAATTAATAGATGATATAAAAGAAGATGTAAAAATTGATTTATCAGATAGGAAAATAAGATTTTCATTTAATGAAACTGTAATAGTCTCAAAATTAATTGATGGCAAGTTTCCTGATTATGAGAAAGTAATACCTAAAAACACAAAAAATGCTTTTTCTATTAATAAAAAAAAATTCCTTGAATCTGTTAATAGAATATCAACAATTTCATCAGAAAAATCAAAAGCAATTAAATTGAATTTAAATAAGAATAAAATAACGATATCAGCAAACAATATAGAAGAAGGAGGAAGTGGAGTTGAAGAAATAGACGTAAAATATGATGGTCCAAGTTTAGACATAGGATTTAATTCAAGCTATCTTAAAGAAATAATAAATCAATTTTCGTTAGAAGAAATTACAATATTATTCTCAGATTCCACTGCTCCTACAATTGTTAAAGATACTTCCAAGTCTGAAAGTTTATACGTTTTAATGCCTATGAGAGTATAAGTGTTTATGAAATTGAGATCTGTTTATTTAGAAAATTTTAGATCTTATAAAAAATTAAATATAGAAATCAAAAATATCAAATATATTATTTTAACTGGAAAAAATGGTATAGGAAAAACAAATATACTTGAAGCCATATCCTTCTTATCTCCTGGAAAAGGTTTTAGAAACAGCAGATTAGATGATGTTATAAATACAGATTCAAATTCAAATAAAAGCTCCATTTTTTTTGTAATTGAAAAAGAAAATGAGAAAAATGAAATTGGAATAGGTTTTACAAAAGAAAGTATTGATAACAGATTTCAAGGAAGAAAAATAATTCATTTAAATGGAAAAAAATTAAAAAAACAAAGCGATCTACCTAACTTAGTTTCTTTAATTTGGTTAACCCCTGAAATGGATATTTTTTTTAGAACAAATTCATTATTTAGAAGAAAATTTGTTGACAGATGCATCTTTAATTTAAAGCCTGATTATTTGAATTATTTAAAGGTTTATAAGAAAAATTTAAATGAAAGAAATAAAATATTAAAAGATATATCTACAAAAAATCTATTTTATGTAGAAGGTAAAAATATTGAAAAAGATTTATGGTTAAAAAAGATAGAAGAAAAATTAGTAAACGAAGGGATAAAAATTTTTCTAGAAAGAATTAAATTATCAAAAGATTTTAATTCTCTATCAAATAATTTTAAAAGTTTTCCAAAAATAAATATTTCATTAATAGGTGATATAGAAAAACTTTTGTTAACTGAAAAATTAGATTCAGTTAAAGAAATCTATATTCAAAAATTGCAAAGTAGCAGAAAAATAGATTCTATAAAAGGAAGCATTTCATATGGCCCAAATAAAAGTGATTTAAAAGTTGTTTTTTTAAAAAAAAAGAAATTAGCTGAGAAATGTTCAACAGGGGAGCAAAAAATTATTTTGATATCTTTAATTATTCAATTTTGCAAATTAATGAATAATAAAGAAAATTTTCCAATTCTTTTATTAGATGAAATTGTAGCTCATTTAGATAATAAAATAAAAATTAGTTTATTCGAAGAACTAAAAACTTTAAAAAACCAGGTATGGATGTCAGGATCAAATAAGGACCTTTTTTCTTATATAATTAAAGAAAAAGAAGTTGTTAATTTAGAAATTGAAGATTTATTAAAACAATAATAAAATATAATTATGGCTAAATCTAAAGAGTCTATTATAAGAAAAAATGACAAATATGAAGCAGACTCTATTAAAGTCTTAAAAGGCTTAGAGGCAGTAAAAAAAAGGCCAGGAATGTATATTGGCGATACAGAGGATGGTTCCGGCCTACATCATATGGTTTATGAGGTTGTTGATAATTCAATCGATGAAGCCTTAGCAGGACACTGTAAAAAAATTTCTATAAGTTTAAATTCTGATGGGTCTGTAACAGTTACAGATGATGGAAGGGGTATACCAGTAGATATACATCCCCAAGAAAAAATTTCTGCTGCAGAAGTAATAATGACACAATTACATGCTGGAGGAAAATTTGATCATAATTCTTACAAAGTTTCCGGAGGACTTCATGGCGTAGGTGTTTCAGTGGTTAATGCTCTTTCTGAGAAATTAAAACTTGAAATTAATAGAGATGGGAACTCACATTTTATGGAATTTAAAAATGGTTCTTCGATAAAACCACTTAAAAAGATTGGTAAAAATGGAGGTGGCCCTGGTACCAAAATAACATTTTGGCCTTCAAAGAATACTTTTAAATCTATCAATTTTGATTTTAAGAAATTAGAAGATAGATTTAGAGAGTTAGCATTTCTTAATTCTGGAATTGAAATTGAAATATTAGATGAAAGATCATCAGAAAAAAAAATATCAAAACTTCATTTTAAAGGTGGCATAGAATCGTTTGTCAAATTTTTGGATAAATCAAAAGAAAATTTCATTTCTAAACCGATAACTTTTACAGAAAAAAAAGGTGATTTAGTAGTTGATGTTGCAATTATTTGGAATACTGGATATTACGAAAACATGCTTTGTTTTACAAATAATATTCCACAAATCGATGGCGGAACACATTTAGCAGGTTTTAGATCATCTTTAACTAGGGTTATTAATAAGTTTGCAAATGAATCAGGTATTTTAGAAAAAAACAAGATTGCTTTAACAGGAGATGATTGTAGGGAAGGTATGACTTGTGTTTTATCAGTAAAAATGCCAGATCCGAAGT
>CAYXBD010000072.1:0-3925 GCA_964463275.1 uncultured Alphaproteobacteria bacterium
AATATTCTGGTCTCCAAGTTCTATAAAATGAATAAGGTAAATTATTTTTCATAAATGCTGTTTTATTACAAGAAAAACCAATTGTAATCCATGGTTTAGAAAATTTTCTAAATTTCTTTAATTCTTTATTTACAATAAATTTTGGAAGCTCTAATTTAAAATTTTTTTTATAATTAATTCCATGTACATCTAAAAAAATTTTTGCTTTATAAATATTATTTTTTTTTCTTGAACTCTGCCCTATATCTTTTTTAGATGTCAGCCAAATTTTTTGTGTTCCCAAACCAAATCCATAAATATTTTTTATTTTTGCTAATTTTGCCGCAATAGCATATCTCGGACTTCTATGAAAAATCCAAATTGTTTCAAATTTTTCTTTTTTTAAAGTTTTTAATAATTTAGGAAAATTGTGAATCGTATTAAAAAATTTTCTAGTCTCGTTTAAATAATAAACCTTAGCAATTGTCCCTTCGTATTCTAAAATTTCTTTAGCTAAAGTGGTTTGTCTTGTAAATAAATATATTTTTTTTTTTTTTGCTTTTTTTGCTAAAGCTCTAAAAAAAGGTAAGTGCCATACAATATCCCCTATCCCTGGGTATATTGACACTACTGCTGTTTTTCCAGTTTTATTCATTCATTATTCTTTATAAAATTCAATTTTAATATCTGAAATATCTTGTTTGTCATTAATATAACTAGTATTAAAATTTATACTCTCCTGTGGCCCTAAATCTTCTTTTTCTGCATAAAAAAACCAACTTGTTATAATATTATTTTCACTATCTAACAAAATTGCTTGAAGTTTAGGAATTTTATGATTCTCCGTATTTGATGTGTTGCTAATTTTTCCGTAAATTTTAATAACTTTTTCATTGTTATTTAAAACACTTACTTCTTTTTCTACTTGATTAAAAATTAAATCAAAAGAATCTTTATTATTTTTATTAATTAAAAATTCTGGTTTATAAAATTTAAAAAAATAATCTTTAATTTCATAATTTAAATATTTTTTATTTAAATAAATAAATAAAATTAAAATAACAGATATAATCAAATACAAAAACTTGTAGCTTTTTTTTGGAGTCTCCGATGAAAATAATCTTTTAACATCTGTTTCTTCCTTATGAACATTACTTAAAATTGGTTTTTCTTTTGATAATTTAGTTTCTAATTTTTTTTTTGTAGTATCTAATTTTTGGTTCCATTCGTGACCACAATCAAAACATTTAACTTTTTTCCCATTCACACCTAAAATAGTTTTATTTATGGAATATTTTGTTCTGCAATTCGGACAAGTAATAATCATTCTAATATTTTTTAAAATAAAATTTTTATATTTAATGTATATTAAACGTAATTTAAAATTTTAATTTTGGAAATGATAATTTTTCTAAGATCATTAATATTTAATATATTATTTTATATTTGGACTTTGTTAATAACTTTTTTTTCTTTCCCAGTATTTTTTTTCAATAGAAAATATAATGTAAAAGTATGGTTTTTTTGGATTAAAGTAACAAATAAAATTTTAAAAATAGTAACTAAACTCAGTTACGAAACTAAAGGATTAAAAAAAAATAGTTCAAATAATGTCATATATGCATGTCAACACCAATCTGCTTGGGACACGATTATTCTCCCTTATCTAATTGGAGATTGTACTATATTCCACAAAAAATCTCTTTTATTTATTCCTTTTTTTGGTTGGCATTTATATAAATTAGGAATGGTCATTATTACTCGAAATAAAGGTGTAAATAATTTAATAAAAATAATTAGTAAAACAAAAAAAGCTATTCTGGATAATAGATCTATATTGATTTTTCCTCACGGCACTCGAACTTTACCTAATTCAAAAAATAAAATACAATCAGGTGTGGTTATACTTTACAAACACTTAAATATAAAAGTTGTACCTGTAAAATTAGATTCAGGAAAATATTGGGGAAGAAACAAATTCTTAAAATATCCAGGAAAAATAAAAGTAAATTTTTTGAAACCAATTTATCCTGGATTAAGCCCTGGTGAATTTAGAAAAAAATTAGAAAAAATTTTATAGAAAATTATTCTTGTTTTTCCTTTTCAATCAACTTTCTAATTTTTTTTGTATTGACAAAAACTTCTTGTAGTTTATCAGATTTATTTTTTTTCATATATTCTTTTATCAAATTAAGTGATTTTTCAAATTCAACGATTGTTTTGAGCAAATTTTTTTTATTATTTAAAAAAATATCTCTCCACATAGTTGGATCAGATGCGGCAATTCTTGTAAAATCTCTAAAACCTCCTGCAGAAAATTTTATTATTTGAGATTTTTCTTTTGAATTAGCATTCAGTGAAGAAGAAACAATTGCGTAAGAAATTAAATGAGGCATATGCGATGTTATTGCAAGAATTTTATCATGATTTTCTGCATCCATTATTTGAACTTTAGATCCAAAAATATTCCATAACTTCTTTAATTTATCTAATGATAGTTTATTGTTTTTGCCAATTGGCGTTATAACACACCATCGTTTGTTAAATAATTCAGCAAAACCTGATTCAGGTCCTGATTTTTCTGTCCCTGCTATAGGATGAGCCGGCAATATATTAAATTTAACATTTTTAAGTTTAGAAAATATTTTAACAGCATTTAATTTAGCAGATCCAACATCTGTCAATATTGTGTTTGGCATTATATGATTTGATATTTTATCTAAAATATTTTTATATGTAGAAAGAGGTGTGCAAATAATAATTAAATCACTTCCTTCAACACTTTTTTCTAAGTTGTTTGTATAAAAATTTCCTAATTTAAGTTTTTTTGCTTTATTAATTGTTTTTTTTGTTCTAGAAAATATACAAATTTTTTTAGTAAGCCGTTTTTTCTTTAAAGCCCTTGCTATGGAAGAACCAATTAAACCAATTCCTATTAATGTTGTTTGTTTAAAATTCATTTAGATGAAATGTAGATTATAATTTTTTTTTAAAGTAGATTTTTAAAAACTTTATAAGTTTTATTAATTCATTTTTTCTACCTATAGAAATTCTTAAAAAATCCTTTAGATCGTAATTATCTACTTTTCTTAAAATTATACCTTTAGACAAAAGAAAATTATTAACTTTATTTGCAGAAAATTTTCCTTTACTAGGAAATTTAACTAAAATAAAATTTGCAACACTAGGAATAGGGATCAAACCTAATTTAACAATCTCTTTAGTTAACCAATTTAAATAATAACTATTATGTTTAACAGATTTTATATAAAAATTTCTATCACTTAATGCAGAAATTCCAGCTTTCATTGCAACTATATTTATATTAAAAGGCATTCTAACTTTATTAAAAATATCGACAACATATTTTGGACCATATGCCCAACCAAGTCTTAAACCTGCTAATCCGTATATTTTAGAGAACGTTCTAGTCATAATTACGTTATTATTTCTTTTAACTAAGTCTTTACCTGATGAATAATCCTTTTTTGTAATATATTCAGCATATGCAGCATCAATGACTAATAAAATTCTTTTAGGTAACTTTAAAATAAACTCATTTAATTCATTTTTGGTCAAATATGTTCCAGTAGGGTTATTTGGATTTGCAATAAATATAATTTTAGTTCTTTTTGTAATAGCTTTAGCAAAATTCTTTAGAGAATTTCTATAATTAATATCTTTTACTTTAATTCCCTTTGCTCCAGATAATTGTGATGCTATTGGATACATCAGAAATCCATATTCAGAATAAAGAATTTCGTCTCCTGGACCTGAAAATATTTTTGCTATTGTAGTTAGAATTTCGTCTGAACCATTTCCACAAATAATATTATTTTTATTCAGTTTATATTTTTTAGATATTGCTTCTTTTAATATATTGCTTTCTGGATCTGGATATCTAAAAATTTTTTCCTCAAACTCTTTTAATATTTTTTTTATTTTT
>CAYXBD010000073.1:0-3904 GCA_964463275.1 uncultured Alphaproteobacteria bacterium
TTGAATATCCAAAACTTTTCATTCCAAGTATTTCAAATTTTTCAGGTTTGGGCCAAATTATTTCAAGATCTTTAATGTTTTCTGATTTTGACCAATCTATACTTGGAGGATATCCAGCTTTACCAGGGTATTTCCAATAAATTTTCCACCCTGGATCTAATTTAAAATAAAGTCCTAAATGTAAATTATTTTCTTTATATATTGAATTTACTGAAGAAATTAATTCTAAAGAAACATGTTTATGTATTTTCTCACTATTTTTTTGAGCTAGGCTGTTAAATGAAAAACTTATAATAAAAAGCAAAAAAAGTAGAGTGTTTCTTATTAATCTTAAAAACATTTTAATTATTTAAATTTACTATAAACAATATCTATTAATTTCTTCTATAATAAAGGATATATTGCATTATTTTCAGATTATGAAAAAAAATGAAAAATTTTTATCCGGCAAACTTTTAATAGCCTCCCCATCTATGACTGATCCCAGATTTTATAAATCTGTAATTTATATGATTATACATAAAAATGAAGGAGCTATGGGTATAGTAATCAATCAACCCATAATCGAAACAAAAATAAATAATATAATTAATAATGATGAATTAAAGGACAGCTCAAATATAGATAATATTCCAATTACATATGGTGGGCCTGTAGATACAAAAAAGGGATTTATACTTCATACTTCAGAATTCAAAGATGAAACAACTATTAAAGTTAATAGCGAAATTTTTTTAACATCTAATATTAATATTCTTAAATCAATTGTTAAAGGAAATGGTCCAAAAAAATCTCTTTTTGCTTTAGGTTATGCTGGTTGGCTTAAAGGCCAACTAGAAGAGGAGTTGTTAAATGATGGTTGGTTAGTAGCGCCTGGTAACTCTAAATTAATTTTTGAATGCAAAGCTGAAAAAAAATGGAGTGAAGCAATAAAATCTATGGGAATAAATCCAAATTTTCTTAGTTCAACTCATGGGAAATGTTAAATTCCTTTTTTTATTTTAACTAAAAGTAGATGATCTTCTAATTTGCCATTAATACTCAGATATTTCTTAGCATAACCTTCTTTTTTAAAACCTACATGTAATAACACTTTTTTACTAATTAAATTTTTTGGTAGACATGCGGCTTCAATTCTATTTAGTTCTAAATCATTAAAACAATAATCACATATAACTTTAAGTGAATCTTTCATATATCCTTTCCCTGCATATTCTTCGCCCATCCAGTACCCCATAGTTATGCTTTTATATCCTTGTGTTTTGAAATTAGTAAGACTTATTCCTCCCATCAAATTATTTATTTCTTTTTTAAAAATAAAGAAATTGTAACCAATTTTTTTTTTTAATGAATTATCAATCATATTTATAAAATTATTAAATGACTCTTTTGTAAGAAAATTACTTGGCCATTTTGGTTCCCATGGTTGTAAAAAATTTCGTGATCTTTGTCTTAGTTCGGCCCATTCTTTCCAATTTTTTTTTTCTGGTTTCTTAAGAACGACGTGTCTACCAATTAATTCTTTTTCTTTTTTTTCTAAAAAAATATTATACATTTTTTACAAATTTTGATTTTTGGATTAAATAATTTTTAATTTTACTATAATCTAAACTAATTATTTTAAAATTCTCTTTTAATTTTAACAAAGATTTATTTTTCTCCGGTAATAATATTTTTTTTTTAATTACTTTATTAATTGTTTCAGGAAATTTTGAAGCATGTGCGGTAGCTACATAAATTATTGGTTTATTTTTTATTTCCAGATTCCTTACAGCGCGAATTCCTACTGCTGTATGAGGATCAATAACAATTTTTTTCTTAAAAAAAAATTCTTTTATTTCTAATAAAGTGTTTTTTTCATTTACCTTCGAAGATTTAAAATAATTTTGTATTTGTTTAATTTTGTTTTTATTAATAAAAATTCTTTTATTTTTATATAATTTTTCAAGTTGATCTTTCACTAATTTATTGTTTTTTTTGAATAAATCATAAATAAATCTTTCTAAATTACTTGGCAATTGTATATCCATACTAGGGGAAATAGTTTGTTTTACAGATTTTAATTTAATATAACCATTATTAGTAAAAGTTGATAAAACATCATTTTCATTTGTAGCTATAATTAATTTATCTATTGGTAATCCTATCTTTTTTGCAACATAACCAGAATAAACATTTCCAAAATTTCCAGATGGAACTGAAAAAATAATTTTTTTACTTTTTACATTAATTTTTGATACAGAATAAAAATAATAAATTAATTGAAACAAAATTCGAGCCCAATTAATAGAATTAATAGCTGAAAAATAAAATTTATTTTTTAAATCTTTATCAATAAATAATTTTTTAACTATTTTTTGACAATCGTCAAAATTTCCTTTTATTGCAATATTATATATATTATTTGATTTAACAGTTGTCATTAGTCTTCGTTGAATATTAGAAACTTTCTTGTAAGGGTGAAAAATAAAGAGTTCCATTGTTCTTTTATTTTTACATGCATTTATAGCCGCCGACCCTGTATCACCAGAAGTCGCACCTATTATAGTAATTTTTTTTTTTTCTTTCTTTAATACATATTCAAATAAATTACCAACTACTTGAAGTGCATAATCTTTAAATGCAAGTGTAGGGCCGTAAAATAATTCTAAAAGCCATTTGCCATCTCCTAAGTTCTTAATATTTGCTATTTTTTTTTCTGAAAAATTTTTAAAAGATTTTCTAATTATTTTTTTTAAATCTTTATCATTTACTTCATTTTCTATAAATTTTTTTGAAATATGAAATGCTATTTGTTGGTAATTCATATTTTCAAATTTAGAAAGTTCTTTTTTTGAAACTTTAGGCCATTTCTTAGGAATAAATAAACCACCATCATCAGCTAGTCCTAAAAGCAAAACTTCGCTAAATGTTTTTTTTAATTTATTATTTCTAGTACTTTCGTAATACAAAATGATATTTATTAAGTTTTTTTAATTTAGATATCTATTTATTAGGTGTTTTTTAAAATATTCAATATTTAATTCTTCTCCTGTAATATTTTTAATCAGTTCATCGCTATTACATAATGATCCCTTTGTATGCACATTGTATCTTAACCATTTTATTAATTCATTAAATTTTCCTCTAGCAATTTGGCTACTTAAAGTTGGTATTGAATTTTTTATACCAGAAAATAATTGTGCAGCGTAAAGAGCTCCTAATGTATATGTTGGAAAATAACCAAAAGTTCCATCAAACCAATGAATATCTTGCAAACATCCTTCTTTATTATTTTTAGGTTCAATACCTAAATATTCTTTCATATACATATTCCAAATACTTGGTATTTCTTTAACTTTAATATTTCCTTCTATAAGATCTTTTTCAATTTTATATCTTATAATAACATGCAAAGGATATGTTACTTCATCTGCATCAACTCTTATAAAGGTTGGTTTAACAAAAGTATAAATTTTATAGAGATTTTTAGCTTCCCATTTTTTTCCTATCTTATTAAAAGTTTTTTTAATAAAAGGTGATGCAAATTTTAAAAATTCATAGCTTCGACAAATTTGCATTTCCATAAAAAGCGATTGGCTTTCATGTACTATTGTTCCCAATGCACTACCAACTGGTTGGTATTTCCATTTTTCTGGAAGGCCTAAATTATAAAGCGCGTGTCCAGTTTCATGTAAAACTCCCATAAGACTTTCAATAAAATTTTTTTCGTTATACCTTGTGGTTATTCTAGAATCTTTATAAGCTCCTCCACAAAAAGGATGTATACTAACATCTAATCTTCCATATAAAAAATTAAACCCTATTCTTTTCATTAATAATCTGCAAAGTTTTTCTTGGAAAGATTTGCTGATTTTATCTTTAATATGAATTATTTTTTTATTTTTTTTTTGAAAATTTAAAA
>CAYXBD010000074.1:0-3898 GCA_964463275.1 uncultured Alphaproteobacteria bacterium
AAATTTTTTTAATTATTTGTCATATCAAGCATACGCTGGAGTGGTTTTTTTGCTTCATTTATAAGAGTGTCGCTCAAATGAATACCGGGCTTTGAATCTTTTAAATTAAGATATATTTTTTCCATAGTATTTAGAGCCATATATGGACACCTGTTACAAGAACAATTTCCATCAGCCCCTGGAACTTCTATAAATATTTTTTCTGGATTTTTTTTTCTCATTTGGTGAATTACATTTGGCTCGGTCCCAATTATAAATTCTTTTTTATTTGACTGAGATACAAATTCAATTAAAGATGACGTCGAGCCTACATGGTCTGCATATTTTAATATTTCTTCAGGACATTCAGGATGAGCTATAAAAAGAGCGTTTGGCCTCTCAGCTTTTATTCCAACAAGTTCTCTCTCTGAAAATTGAATATGAACTATACAGGTACCATTCCATAAAAGCATTTTTCTATTTGTAATTTTATTTAAATAAGCTCCTAAGTGTTTATCTGGAGCAAAAATTATTGGTTGATATTTAGGAATTTGATCAATAATTTTTTTTGCATTAGATGAAGTAACAACAATATCTGACAATGCTTTAATCTCAGCAGAACAATTTATATAAGTTATAACTAAATGATCTTTATGTTTATTTTTAAATTTTTTAAATTCTTCAGGTTGGCATGATTGCTCTAAAGTACAACCAGCGTCCATATCAGGTAAAAGAACTTCTTTATTTGGACTTAAAATTTTTGCAACTTCTGCCATAAATTTAACTCCAGAAAAAACAATTGTATCTGCATCGGTGTTTGCTGCTTTTCTTGATAAATCGAGTGAATCTCCAACGAAATCTGCCAAATCTTGAATATCAGCAGATTGATAAACATGGGCAAGTATGACTGCGTTTTTTAACTTTTTCAGCCTTTGAATTTCAAAAGCGTAATTTATATTGGAATGATTTCTTTTTACATCGGGATCTTTAAATTTTAAAATATTTCTTAACATAATAATTTTTTAATTATAATAATTATTATCTAACATTTAAGGTTATAAAAGCAATGGATGAAAAAATTTTTAACTTAGAAATAAGAAAATTTCTAAAAAACTTTGGAATATCTGCACAAACTGAAATAGAAAAAAAGGTTAGAGAAGCTTTAGCTAATAGTTCTATAAAAGAAAATGAAAATTTGGAGGTTGAAGCTAATTTAAACATAGGAAAAATAAATTTAAACCATAAAATTTCAGGAAATATAAAACTAAATTAATTTTTATTAAAAGCTACCTTTTTTTTTATTTCTGCAATTGTCTTCGCGGGGTTTAATCCTTTGGGACAAGCGCTAGTACAATTCATAATAGTATGACATCTGTAAAGTGACATTGAATCATTTAATTTTTTTAATCTTTCACTAGTTGCGTCATCTCTTGTATCAGCAATCCAACGATAAGCTGATAATAATGTTGCTGGACCTAAATAATCTTTTTTATTTTTATCTCCATTCCACCAATAACTTGGGCAACTAGTAGAACAACAAAAACACATTATGCACTCAATTAATCCATCTAACTTTGATCTATCTTTTTGTGATTGAATCCTTTCGCTGTTATTTTTAGGTTTAGATTTAGATTTTAGCCATGGAGAAATTGAATTATATTGTTTATATGGATTTTTTAAATCTGGTACTAAATCTTTAATTACTGGCATATGTGGTAGTGGGTAAATATTAACGTCTCCTGAAATATCATCTAGAGATTTGGTGCATGCCAGGGTATTTATACCATTAATATTCATAGAACAACTTCCACAGATTCCTTCTCTACAAGATTTTCTAAATGTTAAAGATGCATCAATGTCATCTTTAATTACAATTAAAGCATCAAGCACCATTTGTATGGATTTATTTTTTTCAATATAAAATGTATCTATTTTTGGATTTTCATTTTTTTCTGGGTCAAATCTATAAATATTAAATTTTTTACCCCCAGGTTTATTGTGAGTTTTTCCTTTTTCAACTTTAGAATTTTTTGGTAAATGAAACTGGACCATTTTAAATTAATATAACATTTGATTTTTATTAGTAAACTCTTGCCTTTGGAGGAAAAGTCTTCACCTCATTAGTTAAAGTCTTTAGCTGTACAGGTCTATAAGTTATATTGGTTTTCCCCTTGTTGTTTATTTCAGTTAGAGTATGTTTCATCCAATTTTTATCGTTCCTTTCAGGAAAATCATTTCGTGAATGTGCGCCTCTACTTTCTTCTCTGTTTAATGCAGAAACAATAGCGACTATACTTTGTGATAAAAGATTATCAAACTCTAAAGTTTCAACTAAATCTGTGTTCCAAATTAAAGACTTATCACTTGTTTTTATATTTGATTTTGATTTAAAACAATTATCAAGTTTAGATTTTCCTTCAGTTAATAATTTTTTATTTCTAAATACAGAACAATAATTTTGCATAGTTTTTTGCATTTCTTTTCGAAGCTCTGATGTTGAAATTGAACCTCTAGCACTTCTAAAAAAATCAAATCTACTTAAAGCTTTATGTAAAGATTGTTTATCAATTTTTTTCATTTTATTTTTTTTTTTTATTATCTCTTTACATCTATTTGCTGCTGATCTACCAAAAACAATTAAATCTAATAAAGAATTAGATCCAAGCCTATTAGCACCATGCACAGAAACGCAAGCTGCTTCTCCGATAGCCATTAGTCCTGGTACAACCTCTTGAGAGCCAGAATGATTCGATTTGATGACTTCAGCATTTATATTTGTTGGAATTCCTCCCATGTTATAATGTACCGTTGGTATCACAGGAATTGGCTCTTTAGTTACGTCGACTCCAGAAAATATTTTTGCTGTTTCAGAAATACCTGGTAATTTTTCATTAAGAATTTTTTTATCGATATTTTCTAAATGAAGTAAAACATGATCTTTTTCTTCACCAACCCCTCTTCCTTCTACTATCTCTTGAGTTATTGACCTACTAACTACATCTCTACTAGCTAAATCCTTTGCACTAGGAGCATATTTTTCCATAAATTTTTCTCCTTTTGAATTAGTTAAATATCCCCCTTCACCTCTTGCACCTTCAGTAATCAAACAACCAGCGGTATAAATACCTGTAGGATGGAATTGAATAAATTCCATATCTTGTAGTGGGATGCCGGCTCTTAAGATCATTGCGTTTCCATCGCCTGTACAAGTATGTGCTGATGTAGCTGACATGTATGCTCTGCCCCAACCGCCTGTAGCCATTAAAGTAATATGAGATTTAAAAATATGTAAGGATCCGTCTTCCAAGCGCCACGCTAATACACCAACACAAGATCCATTTTTACTCATCAAAATATCTAAAACTAGATATTCAATAAAAAATTTAACTTTATTTTTTAATGATTGTTGATATAGAGTATGAAGTATTGCATGTCCTGTTCTATCAGCAGCCGCGCATGTTCTTTGTGCTTGTTCCTTACCATAGTGTTTTGACATTCCGCCAAATGCTCGTTGATAAATTTTTCCTTCATTTGTTCTAGAAAATGGGACTCCAAAATTTTCTAATTCAATAACTGAATCCATTGCTTCTCTGCACATATATTCGATTGCATCTTGATCCCCTAACCAATCGGAACCCTTGACAGTATCATACATATGCCATCTCCAATTATCTTCTCCCACATTTCCTAGAGCTGCTGAAATACCTCCTTGAGCAGCAACAGTATGACTTCTAGTTGGAAATACTTTAGTAATGCATGCGGTTTTTAAACCTTTAGCAGCGACGCCCATACAAGCTCTTAATCCTGCGCCTCCTGCTCCTACAACTAAAACATCAAACTTGTGTTTATGTAGCTTATAAGAACCTTTCATATAATTTCACTATAAATATGCCATACAGAAAAAATCGATATAAATATT
>CAYXBD010000075.1:0-3864 GCA_964463275.1 uncultured Alphaproteobacteria bacterium
GATGAATAAATAGATATATCAAGAACAGCTTCAATTGCATATAAAAATTTTTTATTAAAAATCATTTTTTTTCTCTATTTTTTATAAACCTGTTGATCCAAAACCTGAACTTTTTCTTTTAGTTTGTTCATTAATTTTTTTTTTTTCACTCCATTTTATTTTTTCTACTTTAGTAATTATTAATTGTGCTATTCTCATTCCTCTTTCAATTACAAATACTTTTTTACCATGATTGATTAAAATTACTTTTATTTCCCCTCTGTAATCGGCATCAATTGTGCCAGGTGTATTAAGAACCGTTATCCCATATTTTGCAGCAAGTCCAGATCTAGGCCTCACCTGGGCTTCTAAGTTTTTTTTTAAAGCAATCTTTATTCCTGTCGGAATTATTATAATTTCTCTATTTTTTATTTTTATTTTTTTTTTAATTGCAGCATATAAATCTAATCCAGAACAATTCTCAGAACTATAATTTGGTAAAGGTACATCTTTTGCATGTGATAATTTTTGTATTTCGATATTTAACATTATATTTGATAAAAAAATTTTAGTTTAAATGTAAAGATACTTCTTTAATAATTTTTTCTGCTAATTTTTTTTTTGTCATTTTACCCCAGTTTTTTTGTTTGTTGTTTCCAAGTACAGAGATTTGGTTAAAATCATTACCTATAGGATTAAATTGATTTGCTATTTTATTTGCAAAGATAAAATCACAGTTTTTATTTAAAAGTTTTTTTCTAGCATTACTTATTAACGAATTTGTTTCAGCTGCGAAACCACAAACAATTTTTGGTCTATTTTTTTTTAAATTTGAAATGGTATATAAAATATCTTTATTTTCTTTAAATTTTATTTTATTAAAAATATTTTCATCTTTTTTATATTTTTTATTTGTTTTATTTATTTTCCAATCCGATACAGCGGCTGTTAAAAAAACTATATCAATTAAGTTTTCTTTACATATTTTCACACTTTCATTAAACATTTCTTCTGCAGATTGGACTTTAATTAATTTGTTAACTTCAGGAGATTCTATATATGTTGGTCCTGTTATAAGAATTGTTTCAGCTCCATAAGTGTATGCACAATTAGCAATTTCATATCCTTGCTTACCTGATGAAAAATTTGATATATATCTTATTGGGTCTATTGCTTCAATAGTTGGACCGGCTGTTACTAATATTTTTTTACCCTTTATTTTTTTTTTTGTATAAAAAAAATCTTTAATTTTATTTTTTATTATTTTTATTTCTTCCATTCTTCCAAAACCAATCTCTCCACAAGCTAAATTTCCTTTAGTAGGCCCAATAATTTTTATTTCTCTATTTTTTAATTCTTTTATATTTTTTTTATTTGCTGGATTTTCCCACATTTTTTTATTCATTGCAGGAACAATAAAAATTTTTTTATTTGCAGCAGCTAGAGTTGTTGAAGCTAAATCATCTGCATAGCCATTTGCTAATTTAGCAATAATATTTGCACTAGCAGGGCATACAACTATTAAATCTGAATTTCTTGTTAAATTAATATGTCGCATATGATCTATTGATTTTTCTTCAGAAAAAATATCAGTGTGAACTTTTTTATTTATTAATGTAGAAACTGATAACGGTGTAATAAATTTTTGGCCTGATTTCGTTAGAATTACTTCTAAATGGAATTTTTCTTTTATAAGATCTTTAAGTAAATCCAATAACTTATATGCAGAAATACTTCCACTTATTATAAATAATATTTTTTTCAATTTTTAATTTACTAAATAAATATGTAAATTATAACAATAAAATAGAAAAATTAAATGAATATGAATTTTATTTTTTTTTACAAGAATAGATAACTGCAATTCCGAAATTGAGATTATAATATTTAATTTTATAAAATTTTTTCAACTTTAAAAGTTTATAAATTTCTTCTTGAGAAGGAAATTTTTTTATACTTTCGATTAAATATTCATATGCTTCTTTATTTCCTGTAACTTTTTTACCTATCATAGGTATAAAATTATCAGAATATATTTTATAAATAGTATTTATTGCTAAATTATTAACTTTACCAAATTCTAGACAAAGAAATTGCCCATTTTTTTTTAATACTCTATTAATTTCATTTAAAGTTATATGTATGTTTTCAACATTTCTTAAACTAAACGACATTGTAACTAAATCGAATTTATTATTTTTAAAAGGGAGTTTTTCTCCATATGAAGCCAACCATACTAAATTTTTTGATTTTAATTTTTTTATTCCACAATTCATCATTTCTATATTTGGATCTGCTAGACAAGCTAAGTAATTATTATTTAGAAAAGGTTTTTTCATGATTTCATAAAAAATATCACCTGTTCCACACCCAAGGTCTAAAATAATATTTTTTTTTTTTAAATTTAATTCAATTAGACTAACAAATTTTTTTTTCCAATTTCTATGTAATCCAAAACTCATAAGATCATTCATTAAATCATATTTACTAGCAACGCTTTGAAAGATTTTATTTATATTTTCTTTTTTCATTTTTTCTTTTTTTTTTATTTAAATTAAAATTATAGTTTTAATAACTAAAAAATTTAAATAATGTTGGATTATTTTATAATTTTGTTTATAAGTGGTTAAATATTTTTTTTTATTAATTTTATGCCTATAACAAGATCAGCTAAAAAAAGAGCAAGACAAGAAAAAATAAGAAATGCAAGAAATAAAGCAATTTCTTTGAAAGCTAAAAAGAATATAAAGAATCTTTTGGAATTTATAGTTAAAAAAGATAAAAAAAAATCTCAAGAGCTTTTTAAAATTTGTCAAAAACAGTTAACTAAGACCGGAAATCGGGGCATCTTAAAAAAAAAAAAGGTTTCAAGAAAAATTTCTTCTCTAAATAAGCAAATTAAAGCTTTGTAAGTCGATTCTTGATGTGTTGTATTTTTACAACAATAATATTATATTTTTTTTTTTTTGAATTTAGATTTAGGTAATTTATTTAAAAAAAAATATAATTGATTACGTGAAAGACTAAATAGTGTCGGGGGTCAGCATTATAAATAAAAGTTGATTATTTATATTCAATAACATGTATTGCAATTGATACGACCCATTAGTTATTCTCAACAATGGAAAATATAAAAAAAAATATAGAATCTGACGAAATTATTTGGTCTAACTTAAAATTACGATTAAAAGATATATATGGTGAAACTGAATATTCTAATTGGCTCAAATTATTAACATTCAATAAAATTGAAAAAGACGTAATAATTTTTTATGCCCCGACTAAATTTATGTGTGATTGGATACTTTCACACTATGGAAAAAAAATATTGTCCTTATGGATAGAAAAAAATAAATCAATAAAAGATATAGCTATTCATGTTTACAATGATAAAGAATCTAAGGAAAAAAATGAAAATATTGAAAAAAGTATTAGCAGATCAAATACAGACGACGTTGAAAATAACTTAGATCCAAGATTTACATTTAAAGATTTTGTAGTAGGAAAATCAAATGAACTTGCATTTTCAGCATGTAGAAGGGTTGCGGATTCTGAAGATGTTCCTTTTAATCCCTTGTTTTTGTATGGAGGAGTTGGTTTAGGCAAAACTCATTTAATGCAAGCAATTGCTTGGCAGAGAAAGAAACTAAATCCTAAATTAAAAATTTTATATTTGTCAGCTGAAAAATTTATGTATGAGTTTATCAAAGCTCTTAGATTAAAAAATACGGTTGCTTTTAAAGAACAATTTAGATCTGTTAATTTGTTAATGATAGATGATATTCAATTTATTATAGGTAAAGAAAATACTCAAGAAGAATTTTTTCATACTTTTAATGCATTAGCGGATCAAAATAGACAAATGGTAGTTTCTGCTGATAAATC
>CAYXBD010000076.1:0-3785 GCA_964463275.1 uncultured Alphaproteobacteria bacterium
AAATAGCTTGCTGCCAACTTATCAATTACTTTTTTTCTCTTTTTTCTACTAACATCTTTACTAATAAGAATCTTTTCTTGAGCTAAAGTCGACAACCTTTCGTCCCAATAAATTATACTAATGTTAATGAATTCTAATAATTTTTTACTAAAGCTTTTAACTATTTTACATTTTTCACCTTCAGAACCATCCATGTTATAAGGCATTCCTATTAAAACAGCTTGGATATTATTTTTTTCAATAAATTCTTTAATGTATAAAAAATCTTTATCAGTTTTATTTCTTTCTAATACTTCACTAGGAAGAGCAATTGAACATTCGTTATCAGAAATTGCAATTCCAATCCTTTTTTCCCCGTAATCGAGAGATAAAATTGGTCTATTTAATTTTTTTTTTATTTTAAAATCTTCTTTGTTTATTATTGTCATTTGAAATATAAAATAACTAATATAATTATATTCTATGGATATAGATAAAAAATTAGTAAAAAAAATAGCAACCTTATCAAGAGTAAAGATTCAAGAAAAAGAGGTTGAAAGATTCTCAAAAGAACTCTCAAAAATAATTACTTGGGTTGAGAAGCTAAATGAAGTAGATACTAAAGATGTTATTCCAGTTGCAAATCCTAGTGATATTAAAATTCCATTTCGTGAAGACGAAATTAATGATGGAAAAATTGAAGAAAAAATTTTAAAAAATGCACCAGAAAAAAAAGCTGGTTATTTTGTTGTACCTAAAGTTGTGGAGTAAAAGTTTATGGATTTAAAAAATATAAATTTAGAAGAATGTTTAAAACTTCTCAAAGAAAAAAAGATAAGTTCGAAAGAATTAACTACTTTTTATCTTAAAGAAGCTGAAGCAAATAAAAATCTAAACGCATATATTTCACTAAATTCTGACAATGCCATTAAATCAGCTGAAGAATCTGATAAAAGAATTTCAAATAATACTGCAAGGTTATTAGAAGGTATACCAATTGCAATAAAAGATTTATTCTGCACTAAAGATATTTCAACCACAGCCGCTTCTAAGATGTTAAACGATTTTATACCAACCTACGAGTCAACTGTTACAAAAAACCTTTGGGATGCTGGAGCAATTCTTTTAGGAAAAACAAATCTAGACGAATTTGCTATGGGTTCTTCAAATGAAACAAGTTTTTTTGGGGCATCAATTAATCCTTGGTCGAAAGACAACAAGAAATATGTACCAGGTGGTTCATCAGGAGGTTCAGCTGCAGCAGTATCAGGCAATATTGCAATTGCTGCCACAGGAACTGATACTGGCGGTTCAATTAGACAACCAGCATCTTACTGTGGAATTGTAGGATTAAAACCTACATACGGTAGATGCTCTAGATGGGGTATAGTTTCTTTTGCTTCATCGTTGGATCAAGCAGGACCAATGACTAAGACTGTTAATGATGCAGCATTGATGTTAGATGTCATGGCTGGATATGACAAAAAAGATTCGACTTCAGCAAATTTAGAAAAAACAAATTTTTATAAAAATTTAAAAAATAAAAAGAAATTAAGAATTGGAATTCCTAAGCAATATAAAAACGATCAATTAAATGATGAAATTATTAAATTGTGGGATTTAGGGATAGAATATTTTAAGAAAAATAATTGTGAAGTAGTAGAAATTGATTTACCGCATACTGAATATGCATTAGCAACTTACTACATTATTTCATCTGCAGAAGCATCAAGTAATTTAGCTAGATATGATGGCATAAGGTATGGACTAAGAAATAATTCAGAAAATATTAATGATCTCTATGAACAAACAAGATCAGAAGGTTTTGGAAATGAAGTAAAAAGAAGAATTATGATTGGTACTTACGTTCTTTCAGCTGGTTATTATGACGCTTATTACTTAAAAGCTCAAAAAGTAAGATCAAAAATTATAGATGATTTTAAAAAAGCCTTTAAAAAAGTTGATATAATTTTTACTCCAACAGCACCATCAGATGCTTTTGAACAAGGATCAAAAATAGACGATCCAATTCAAATGTATTTAAACGATGTTTTTACAGTACCGGTAAGTTTAGCGGGTCTCCCTGCAATATCGGTTCCAATGGGTTTATCAAATAATAATTTACCTTTGGGTTTCCAAATAATTGGAAAAAGTTTTGATGAAGATAGTGTTTTTTCAGCAGCTAAAATTATTGAAGAAAATTCTAATTTTAAAAAAGGGGATAAAAAGTAATGCAAAGTTCGAATAATTGGGAAACTATAATTGGTTTAGAAGTGCATGCTCAAATTATTTCTAAATCAAAACTTTTTTCTGGTGCATCAACTAATTTTGGTTCTGAACCAAATACACAAGTTTCTTTAGTCGATGCAGCAATGCCAGGTATGTTGCCAGTAATTAATAAAGATTGTGTTGAACAAGCAATTAAAACTGGATTGGGTTTAAATGCACAAATAAACAAAAGATCTATATTTGATAGAAAAAATTATTTCTACCCTGATTTACCACAAGGATATCAAATTTCACAATTTACTCAGCCAATAGTTGGCAGTGGTTCAATTCAAATTGATTTAAAAGATGGAACTTCAAAAAAAATTGGTATTACTAGATTACATCTTGAACAAGATGCAGGAAAAAGTGTTCATGATATTGAACCAAGCAAAAGTTATATAGATCTTAACAGATCTGGAGTTGCTTTAATGGAAATAGTATCAGAACCTGATATTAGATCAGCAGAAGAAGCTCAAGAATATGTTAAGAAGTTAAGATCAATTTTAAAATACATTGGTACATGTGATGGGAATATGGAAGAGGGGTCATTACGTTGTGATGTTAATATTTCTGTTAGAAAAAAAGGTGAAGAACTAGGAACACGCGCAGAAATTAAAAATGTTAACTCCATAAAATCTATTGGACAAGCGATAGATTACGAATTTAAAAGACAAACAGAAATTATAAATTCAGGAGGCAAAATTGATCAAGAAACAAGATTGTTTGATGAAAAAAAAGTAGAAACAAGGACTATGAGATCAAAAGAAGAAGCTCATGACTATAGATATTTTCCAGATCCTGATTTGCCACCACTAGAAATAGAAGATGAATGGATTGGAAAAATTAAAAAAAATTTACCCGAGCTGCCTGATGTAAAAAAAGAAAACTTAATAAATCAATATAAAATTTCTTCTTATGAAGCTGCTATTCTTGTTTCAGATAAAAGTAATGTTGAATTCTTTGATAAAATTATTGCCGGAAATAAAAAACGTAACGCTAAAAGAGTAGCTAATTGGATTATTGGAGAATTGTTCGCATTATTAAATAAAAATAATTTAGAAACTAAAGATTCTCCTATCAAAGCTGAAGATTTAGGAGAGTTAATAGATTATATTGAAGATCAAACTATATCTGGAAAAATTGCAAAAAATGTTTTTGAAGAAATGTTTAAAACAAAAAAAAGAGCAAAAGATATTATTGAGAAAAAAGGATTAAAACAAATAACTGATACTACTGAGATCGAAACTTTAATAGATAAAATTTTAAATAATAATAAAGATAAAGTTGATGAATATAAATCAGGGAAAGAAAAATTATTTAGTTATTTTGTTGGACAAGTAATGCAAGAGACAAAAGGAACCGCTAACCCTGGCATAGTTAACGAGATCTTAAAAAAAAAACTTGCAAAATAAGTCAATAGTATCTTAATTAGAATATAAAAAGAGGTGAGGTGGCAGAGAGGCTGAATGCGGCGGGTTGCTAACTCGTTATACAACCTTGTGTTGTATCGAGGGTTCGAATCCCTCCCTCACCGCCAT
>CAYXBD010000077.1:0-3782 GCA_964463275.1 uncultured Alphaproteobacteria bacterium
CTCTTACAATTAATATATCTAATCCTTTTATAATTTCAGCCTTCAAACTTGATGCGTGTATAAGCGGATCAAAAGATATGGCTGGTCTTAAATTAGCAAATAATTGTAAATCACTTCTAAGCCTTAATAAACCTTGTTCAGGTCTTTGATCAAATGCCAAATTGTCCCACTTTGGTCCTCCTACAGCACCTAAAAGAATAGCGTCCGATTTTCTTGCTTTTTCAATAGTCTCATCCTTAATAGGTGCCTTAAAAGCATCAATACATGCTCCTCCTACTAGTTCCTCTTCTATTTCAATATTAAGTATTTTTTTCTTATTAAAAAAATCTATTATTTTTTTTACTTCATTTACTGATTCTGGTCCAATACCATCTCCAGGTAAAATTAAAATTCTTTTTTTATCCATTTTTTTTTCCTAACCATGGGTATTTTTTTTTTATATCAAATTCATATTCATCTATTAATTTTTTTTTTTCTAAAGTTTTCGATATATCGTCAGCACCTTCTAACAAATTTTTTTTCAAATATGGTAGAATTTCAAAATTTATAATTTCATTTTCTTTAGTTTTAATAGACTGTTTTTCCAAATCAATTTCTAATTCAGAAGCGTTTGGAGAAGAAACAATTTTTATAATCTTTTCAACTTTTTTTGAATCTAAAATAATAGCTAAAACTCCATTTTTAAAACAATTATTATAAAAAATATCCGCAAACTCGCTTCCTATCAAACATTTAATTCCAAAATCTTTCAATGCCCATACTGCATGTTCTCTTGAAGAACCACAGCCAAAATTTTTTCCTGTAATTAAAACTTTTGAGTTTTTATAGTTTGGTTGATTCAAAATAAATTTTTTATTTTCGCTACCATTTTCATTAAATCTTATATATGAAAATAAATCCTTTCCTAAACCTTTTCTGCTTATTGTTTTTAAACTTTCTGCAGGAACAATTAAATCTGTATCAACATTTATTCTTGTAAAAGGCGCTGCAATGCCTATTATTTTTTTAAATTTTTCCATTATTAAACTAAATAAATTCTCTGACGTCTGTTAAATGACCTGAAATTGCTGCTACAGCAGCCATTATTGGACTAACAAGATGGGTTCTTCCACCTTTGCCTTGTCTTCCTTCAAAATTTCTATTTGATGTTGAAGCACAACGTTCACCAGATTTTAATTTATCTGCATTCATTGCTAAACACATAGAACACCCTGACTCTCTCCACTCAAAACCAGCTTCTTTAAAAATTTTATCTAAACCTTCTTCTTCTGCTTGTTGTCTTACTAGACCCGAACCAGGTACCACCATTGCTTTA
The DNA here is from genome assembly GCA_964463275.1 of uncultured Alphaproteobacteria bacterium. GTDB lineage: Bacteria > Pseudomonadota > Alphaproteobacteria > CAYOOR01. The sequence continues at coordinate 1,316 of CAYXBD010000077.1, forward strand.
ATCTTTACATGTTTTCCTTTAACTATATTTGCAACTTCTCTTAAATCTTCTATTCTTGAATTTGTGCACGATCCTATAAACACTTGATCTAATTTTATATCTTCTAGCTTTGTCCCTGATTTTAATCCCATATATTCCAATGAAGTAATAATAGATTGTCTTTTATTTAGATCTTTTTCATTTTCAGGATTTGGCACCTCTCCTTTTATTGAACAAACATCTTGCGGCGATGTCCCCCAAGTTACTTGTGGTTCAAGTTTATTAACTTCAAAAATCTCTTCACTATCATACTTTGCTTTTTCATCACTTGGCAAATTTTTCCAAAATTTTAAAGCTTCTTCCCAATTTTCTTTAGGAGCAAAATTTCTTCCTTTTATATAATCAAAAGTTATTTCATCTGGAGCTATAAGGCCAGCTCTTGCCCCAGCTTCTATGGACATATTACATATTGTCATACGTCCTTCCATGGACAATTTTTTGATTGCATCTCCTGCATATTCAATAACATGTCCTGTTCCACCAGCTGTTCCAATTTTTCCAATTAAACCAAGTATTAAATCTTTAGCTGTTACTCCTTTTTGAGTTTTTCCATTTAAATTTATTCTCATATTTTTTGCTGGTTTTTGCATTAATGTTTGAGTAGCAAGAACATGCTCTACTTCCGATGTCCCTATTCCAAATGCTAAAGCGCCGAATGCCCCGTGAGTTGAAGTATGACTATCACCACAAACTATCGTCATTCCGGGTTGTGATAATCCTTGTTCAGGACCAATAACATGTACTATACCTTGTCTAATATCGTCGATTGGAAAATATGATATACCAAAATCTTTTGTATTTTTTTCCAAAGCTTTAAGTTGTTTTTTTGATAATTCATCTTCTATTTTGCCTCTATTAATAGTTGGAACATTGTGATCTGGAACAGCAAAAGTTTTATCAGGTTGTCTAACATTTCTTTTAGATAATCTTAATCCTTCGAAAGCTTGGGGGCTTGTTACCTCATGAACTAAATGTAAATCTATATACAATAAAGAATTGCTCTCATCTATATTATCAATTACATGATCGTTCCAAATTTTATCAAATAAAGTTTTAGGCGATTTGTTTTCACTCATACTAAATAGTTAGTGATTATTTATTAATCTTCTTTATTTTTATTATTATTGCTAGTTTCTTTCTTAACTGAAGATTTTTCTTTTAATTTTTCTGTATTTTTTTTAGGATATTCTGATTTTTTATCTAAAGTTTCTTTTTTAGCTTTAATTTTAATATCTTTCAGTTTATCTCTATCTTCTATTATTTTTGCTTTTCTACCTGCCAATTTTCTTAAGAAGTATAACTTAGCTCTTCGAACATTGCCTTTTGTTTTCAATTCAATTTTAGATATATTTGGTGAATATAAAGGAAAAACTCTTTCGACTCCCTCACCATAAGAAATTTTTCTAACAGTAAATGAAGAGTTTATACCAGCATTTTTTTTTGATATACACATGCCTTCAAAAGCCTGGTCTCTTTCTCTTTTTTTTTCTTTAACTTTTACATATACAATTAATGTATCGCCAGAATTAAAATCCGGAATTTTTTTTGTTTGCTTAATTTTTTCTAAATATTTTTTTTCAAATGTTTCTAAATTTTTCATTTTTTTATAACCTTTCTAAATAAATCAGGCCTTTTTATTTTTGTTATTTTAATTGATTCATTTTTTTTCCACTCTCTTATTTTCTTATGGTCACCTGATAATAAAACTTCAGGAACTTTTTTTCCTAACCATTCTCTTGGTTTTGTATATTGCGGATATTCGAGAAGATTATTTTCAAATGTTTCACTTTCTAAAGATTTTGATGAACCCAAAACTTTTGGTAACAAACGAACGCAAGAATCTATTAAGCTCATAGCGGCTATTTCGCCGCCTGACAAAACATAATCTCCTAAACTTATCTCTTCCATTTTCCATGTATCTATTACTCTTTGATCAACACCTTCATATTTTCCACAAACTAAAATTAAATTATCCTTCTTTACAAATTTTTTAATTTTTTCTTGATTAAGTTTTTTTCCCTTAGGTGTTAAAAAAACTAGAGAATAATTGTTTTTTATTTTTTTAGTTGTTTCTTTTAAAGCTTTGTGGATTATCTCACTTTTTATGATCATTCCCGAACCGCCTCCATACGGTTTATCGTCAACATATTTTGGGCCTTTTTTTGAAAAATTTTGAAGATTAATTAATTTTAAAGACCAAACTTTCTCTTCAAGTGCTTTACCAACTATAGAATATCCTAACGGACCTGGAAACATTTCTGGAAACAATGTTAAGATGTGGGCTTTCCAATTTGCTTTTATTTTTTTCATGGTAAAACTTTCTAATTTTCATACTAATAATTTTTTTATATAGCTTTTGTATCAAATAATTCTCTATATAAAAGAATTTTTTTTTAATCTTTTTTATCTGAACTATTCTCAGATTTAG
>CAYXBD010000078.1:0-3757 GCA_964463275.1 uncultured Alphaproteobacteria bacterium
GCATTAAAAATAAAAAAAGAACAATAATAAAAGAACCCCAACTATTAAAATCTTGCGTTGTATAACCTGTTCCAGTAAAAATCGATATCGTATTAAAAAACGATGGTCTGAAATTATTAAAAAAACTAGCAGTATTTTGATACTTCCAGAAAGTGACAATAAAGATCGATATAATTACAAGGAATATAAAAAATTGAACTTGGCTATCTTTGAATATTGATAAAAAATCACCTTTAAGAGTTTGTAAATATAAAATGAAAGGGAGCGAACCTAAAATCATAAATATACCAATTGTAAACTCAATATTTATATTATTATATTTTCCAATTGACATATCTGATGTAGAAAATCCACCTGTAGCTAATGTTGTCATTGAATGTGCAATTGAGTCAAAAATAGGCATTCCAAATACCCAAAGAAAAAAAGCACAAAGAATAGTTAAAAAAAAATATATTATTCCTATGATACTTGCTATTTGTCCTGCTCTAGGCAAAACTTTTTCAGATGAATCTGATGACTCAGTGTGGAATAATTGCATACCCCCAACTTTTAATATAGGTAAAAATGCAATAGCTATAACAACTATACCTATGCCACCAAACCATTGTAATAATGAACGCCAAATTAAAATACCATGAGGCGAATTATCAAGATTTGATAGTATTGTTGATCCGGTTGTTGTTATTCCTGACATAGATTCAAAAAAAGCATCTGTAAAAGATAATTCCAAATCAGAGAAAATAAAAGGTAGTGCACCAAAAAAAGCAATAAATACCCAACTTAATGTTGTAATAAGAAATGCTTGTTTTAAAGAAATACTAAAATTATCTGATTTGTTTGCTAAAATTAAAATTATACCGAAAAAAAGACTAATTAATGATGCGAAAGTAAAAGATTGCCATTGGTTATCGCCATAAAACGCATCCACACTGGCTGGAATACAAAGTATAATAGATAATGCTGATAGCAAATATCCTATGATGTATAATACCGGTTGAAAAATCATAGATTATTAATTTTTTTATAAAAAAAATGTTAAAATTCAGATTTATTAAGTCCCACCAAATCAAGAAACTCTTTTCTAGTAGCTTGATCATTTCTAAAACTTCCCAACATTCTACTTGTTACCATTTTTGAGTCAGGTTTATGAATTCCTCTGGTAGCCACACACAAATGCGAAGCTTCTATAATGACACCAACTCCTCTAGGTTGGAGAACTTCATCAATAGCATTTGCTATTTGAGCTGTAAGTTTTTCTTGTATTTGAAGACGTTTAGCAAAAGTTTCAACTAATCTTGCAAGCTTGCTAAGTCCAACAATTTTGTTTTTTGGTAAGTATCCAACATGTGCGGTACCGATGAATGGAACCATGTGATGCTCACAATGTGACTCTAATCTAATATTTTTTAAAATAATTATTTCATCATATCCTTCAACTTCTTTAAATTTTTTTGATAATATTTCTCTTGGATCTAAATTATAACCTGAGAAAAAATCTTTATAGGATTTAATAACTCTTTTTGGCGTTTCTCTCAAACCTTCTCTTTCAGGATCATCTCCTGCCCATCTTATCAATGTTTTCACAGCATCTAATGCCTGATTTTCAGATATTTTTAAAGATTTATTTTTTTTTAAATTGGAAATTTTTTCTATTTTACTCATTCTATAAAATTATTATTATTTTTTTTTTTAATTTTGTAAACTTTTTTCATGAGGACTATCTAATGAAAATGCAGGAATATGTGCGTTAAAAGTTGAACCATTATTTTTTTTCATTTTATAAGTTCCCATCATAAATCCAGAAGGTGTATTTAATGGAGTACCAGAGGTATATTCAAACGAAGTACCTGGTTTTAAAATAGGATTCTCTCCAACAACACCGGAGCCGGTAACCTCTTGAACTCTTCCAAGTGAATCTGATATAGTCCATGCTCTACTAACTAATTTTACCGTGTCATCTCCAAAATTTTCAATTTTTACATGATATGCCCATATGAATCTTTTTTCATCTGGATCTGAATGTTCATCAAGAAACTCAGGTTTCACAGTTATTTTTATTTTTTCTGTTATTTCTTCGTACAATTATATAATCCCAACACAAATAATATTACACGTTAAAAGATTCTCCGCAACCACATCTTCCTTTTTCATTTGGATTACTAAAAACAAATCCAGATTCCATACCATTATCAACATAATCAATCTTTGATCCTAGGATATACATAGTTGCTGAAGCATCAATAAAAATTTTTATATTATCTATAGATATTACTTCATCCCCATTGATTTTATTTTTAGCATAATCAATTTTATATGAATGACCAGAACATCCGGTATTGTCAATTGCTATTCTTATGCCAATGTAATTTTTTTTTCCTTTTGCAATTATTTCTTTAACTCTATTTTTAGCTGCTGTAGTCAAAGTTATAATTTCTTTTACTTTATTCATTTTTATTCCATATTTAACTCAACTTTTGCTGCCTCAGACATCATATCCGGTGTCCATGGCGGTTCAAAAACTAATTTTAGATTTACATCTTTAACTCCTTTAGTTTTTTTTGCCGCAGTTTTTACTTGTTCTGGTAAGATTTCAGCTACAGGACAATTTGGCGAAGTTAATGTCATTATAATATCGACTAAACCTTTTGAATTTACTTTAAGATTATAAATCAATCCAAGTTCATAAATATCAACTGGTATCTCCGGGTCATAAACCGTATGAAGATTTTTTATAATATTATCTTTAATAGAATTAGGCATATCAATATTAATATAATGTAAAAAAATTATCTTAAAAGGTTAATTGCATTTTTTAAAGCATCTATAAAACTATCAATTTCATCTAAAGTATTATATAGACCAAATGAAGCTCTAACTGTTGCTGGTATGTTATAAAATTGCATCAGAGGTTGGCAACAATGATGGCCTGTTCGAACAGCAATTCCATGATTATCTAAAATAACACCTATATCATTTGGATGAGTATTTTTAACAATAAATGAGATGATCCCAGCTTTGTTTTTTGATGTTCCAATTATCTTAACTTCATTTAAAGACTTAATTTTATCTGTTGCATAATTTAATAAATTTTGTTCATGCTGAAATATTTTTTCAATATTAATATTTTTTACATAATCAATTGCAGTCCCTAAGGCTATAGATCCCACTATATTGGGCGTTCCTGCTTCGTATTTATGAGGAGGTTCTTGATAGGTTGTTTTTTTAAAAGTTACTTCTGATATCATTTCGCCACCTCCTTGATATGGTAACATTTTTTCTAAAAGATATTTTTTAGAATACAAAATTCCTATTCCTGTTGGGCCATAAATTTTGTGGCCAGAAAAACAATAAAAATCAGCATCTAGGTTTTGCACATCTACTTTCATATGAGGTACAGATTGACATCCATCTACTAGTACAGGTATTTTTTTTTTATGCGAGATGGAAATTAATTCTTTGATTGGTACTATTGTACCTAAAGCATTTGATACATGGAGTATAGAAACCAATTTAACTTTATTTGATAATAATTTTTTAAAATTGTTTAAGTCAATATCGCCATCTTGATTTATAGGAATTACATTTATTTTAATACCTAACCTATCTCTAAGTAACTGCCAAGGTACAATATTTGAATGATGCTCCATTTGAGATAAGATAACTTCATCACCTTTTTTAAAATTATTTAATCCAAAAGATTGTGCAACTAAATTAATTGCTTCAGTTGCTCCTCTTACAAATATTATTTCTTTTTCAC
>CAYXBD010000079.1:0-3718 GCA_964463275.1 uncultured Alphaproteobacteria bacterium
TATATTTTGTAATAATTAATTTAAAATTTAAAAATTCATAATATATATATAGCTTTAAAAAAACTAAGGAAAATTTATGAATATTAAAAATATAAATACAGCTTCATTTCAAGGCATAGAAGGTGCTAATTCACATCTGGCTTCTAAAAAATTATTTCCTAAAGCTAAAATTATAGCATGTGAGACATTTGAAGAGGTATTTGAAAGTGTAATAAAAAATAACTCTGATATTGGGATTATTCCAGTAGAAAATTCTGTTGCAGGAAGAGTAGCTGAAATTCATAGTCTTATGCATAAAACCCCTTTGAAAATTGTAGGGGAATATTTTATGAAAGTAGAATTACATTTATTAGGCACTGAAAAAATTAAGATAAATCAAATTAAGAATGTAAGAAGCCATATACATGCTTTATCTCAGTGCAGAAAATTTATAAAAAAAAATAAGGTAAAAACAATTGTTTCTGCTGATACAGCTCTAGCAGCTAAAGAAATCAGCGAAAAAAATAATTCTACAGAATCAGCAATTGCCACTAAACTTGCAGCTAAAATCTATAATTTAAAAATTCTGAAAAAAAATGTTGAGGATAGCCATCAAAATATAACTCGATTTATTTTACTGCAAAAAAAACAAATTAAAATAAATCCATCTAAGGGAAAAGTTTTAACAAGTTTAATTTTTGCTGTTAATAATGTTCCAGCAGCTTTGCACAAAGCACTCGGGTGCTTTGCAATTAATAATGTAAATATGACCAAACTAGAGTCTTATGTGAATGAAACATTTAAACAGGCTGAGTTTTATGTTGATATAGAAGGAGATACTAAAGATTTTAATGTTAAATCAGCACTTCAGGAAATAAAAGAATATACAAGATTTGTAAGAATTCTTGGTACTTATTACAGAGACAGATTTCGCAAATAAATTTTTTTTTTAATAAATTCTTCACTTCTGCTATAATAATTTGGGGAGGACGCTATTATTAGTTAATCGGGTCAGAGGAGGAATCCAGCAGCCCTACCTAGTAATTGTGGGTCTCCCCTATATATAAAATATAAAAAAATGACAGAACCATTTCTCGCACTTGCAAGAAAATATAGGCCTAAAAAATTGTCTGAATTAATTGGACAAGATATATTTGTTTCAACGATTCAAAATGCTCTTAAAAATAAAAGATTAGCACATGCGTATTTATTCTCTGGTGTAAGAGGCGTTGGTAAAACTACAACCGCAAGAATTTTAGCGCACTTATTTAACGGCGAAGAAGAAGTAAATGGCAACCCAATCGATCTTTTTGAAGTAGATGCAGCCAGATATACAACAGTTGATACAATGAGAGAACTATTAGATGGAATTAAATATAGACCATCAAATTGGAAATATAAAGTATATATTTTAGACGAAGTACATATGCTATCTAACTCTGCTGTAAGTTCTCTCTTAAAAAATCTGGAAGAACCGCCAGAGCACGTAAAATTTATTTTTTGTACAACTGAGCCAAGAAAAATTCCTGCAACTATAATCTCACGATGCCAGAGATTTGATTTAAAAAGAATACCTTTTGATATTTTAGCAAAATATTTAAACGATATTGCTCAAAAAGAAAAATCAGAAATTGATATAAATGCAGCCAGCATGATTGCACGGGCATCCGACGGAAGTGTAAGAGATGCGCTTTCAATTTTAGATAAATCATTATCTTTAGGTGAAAAAAAAATAACAGAAAAACATATTCAAGAATTACTCGGTTTAGTTGACAGGAGTAATATTTATTTATTATTTGAAAATTTGATGAATGGAAAAACGAAAGAAGGATTGGAAAAATTTAATGATCTTTATAATTCTGGTGGTGATCCAGGAATAATAATCCAAGATTTATTAGAAGTTGTGCATTGGTTAAGCAGATTAGTTTTAACACCTGAAATTGCTACAGAACCAGGTGTATCTCAAATAGATAAAGAAAAAGGTCTGGAATTAGCCAAAAAACTAAGTATGTCAGAGCTTTCTCAAACTTGGCAAATTCTTCTTAAAGGATATCAGGAATTACAAAGCCACGAAATGCCGCATATAGTTGCCGAGATGATTCTTATACGTCTTGCTTTTGCATCCGAACTTCCATCTTTAGATGAAATTTCTAATAATTTAAAAAATATAAAACAAGAGGAAATGGCAAAAACTACTGAAAATAAAACCACTATTGCAACTGAAGAAAAAAAAGAAAATGTATCAAAAAATAAAACACAAACTGGGATAGGTACGGATACTGTAATGGAAATGAAAAATGTGGAAACAGTAGAAAAAAAAACTTTTGAAGAAAATAATAAACAAAATATAAAATTTGAGAAAAATATAATTGTTAATAGTTTTAAAGAAGTAGCCGATTTGTTTTTAGAAAAAAAAGAAATCTTATTGTTTAATAATTTATTCTCGCATGTACATTTGGTTAGTTTCAAGAAAGGTAAAATAGAATTAAATCCGACAGATGATGCTCCTAAGGATCTTGGTGCTAAAATAGGCCAATTATTAACAGAATGGACGAAAAAAAAATGGCATATTTTAATGACTCAAGAAAAAGGAGAACCCACACTAGAAGAACAAAGTGATAAAGAAAAAGAAAGTATAATCAATAACTTGTCAAAGAATGAAAGAATAAAGGAAATTTTAAATATATTTCCAGGTGCTAAAATAGAAGAGGTAAAAGATAAAGGAGAAGACGATGAATAATTTTAATGACATGATGAAAAAAGCTCAGGAAATGCAAAAAAAAATGCAGGAAATGCAAGATAGTCTTTCCAGTTTAGAGGTTGTTGGAGAATCAGGAGGGGGAATGGTTAAAATAATTATGAATTGTAAGAACGAAGTTAAAAAAATTGATATAGATCCATCTATAATTAAAAATGATGAAAAAGAAATTATGGAAGATTTATTAATGGCCGCGTTAAATGATGCCAAATCTAAAGCTGAAGAAAAATCAAAAGAAGAAATGGCCAAATTAACAGGGGGACTTGGTTTACCTCCTGGAATGAAAATGCCTTTTTAAAAAAAATAATATGCATGACGACGCACTTCAAGAACTGATTCAATTATTTTCCAAACTACCTGGTATTGGACCAAAGTCAGCAAGCAGGATGGTTCTTTTTCTTTTAAAAAATAAAGAAAAACTTATGTATCCTTTAAGCAGATCATTATTATCATCAGGACAATCAATAAAAAAATAAACAAATTGTGGAAATCTAGGGGTTAAACTTCCTTGTAAGATTTGTAGTAACCACAAAAGAGATAAATCCATCATATGTGTAGTGGAGGATATTTCAGATTTATGGGCACTTGAAAAAACAGGATCTTTTAAAGGACTTTATCATGTTTTAGGGGGATCGTTATCAGCGTTAGATAATATAAATCCTGATGATTTAATGATAAAGGAATTAATACAAAGAGCAGAAAATAATAATATTAAAGAGATAATTCTTGCCTTAAACTCAACTGTTAATTCACAAACTACTCTTCACTATATAACAGATAAATTAAATGGTACTAAAGTAAAAGTTACAAAAATTGCTCAAGGAATGCCGTTTGGAGCAGAACTTAATTACGTTGACGAAGGTACGTTAACTACAGCGATGAAAGCTAGAAAACCTATTTAGGTTATTGTAAGATTTGGATATTAATAAGCTGCGTTAAATACTTCCACTCCAGAGTTCTTTAAACATCTTTGAATAAAAA
>CAYXBD010000080.1:0-3692 GCA_964463275.1 uncultured Alphaproteobacteria bacterium
TGTGACCAATGTCATAATTTACATTTAGTGTTTCCCAGACATTTCCTTGATATCTTTCAGGAATTGTAGGTTGTAAACTAACTTGAACAGCTCCTAGAATAATATTTAATTGATTATTAGCTACAAAAATCCTTCCAGCGTTTAATCTATCTTCTTTTAATGCCCATCTCGCGCTTGAATGCGGACCTTTAATAACAAATGTAACATCCTCATTTGGTTTGGCTATTTGCAACGCTTTTGAAACATTATCAGATAATAGAATTAATTCTTTACTAGAGAATAGAGGAATAGCATTTTCTTTAGGATCATATTTATAAGATAATTGAGCAAACATTCTTTTTAGGACATTAGAAGGTATTTTAATTGGATGATTGTTTAAAAGTTTAATTTTTTTTTCTATTTTCTCTAATCTAATAAAGTATTCTGCAGCCCCAGGCATAATAGGAGCTTCTTTGTAAAAAGTTCTAACAGCATATTTATTTGAAAGTTTAGCTATAATTTCTTGTGGAAAAGAAAAGTTAATAAAAAATATTAATAAAAGAAAATTAATTATTTTTTTATTTTTATATATTTTTTGTAAGTTAAATTTCATTATTTTTATTTTTCATATAACTATATAAAAAAAATAAAAAATGTGGAAATTATTTATTTTTTATAAGAAACAACATAAAAAAAGGACGCACTTTACAAGATACGTCCTTTTCTAAATCGTTTTTTAGGGAAAGCTTTCTTTATATCTCTACCAAAGGTAAAACATACCTACAGAAAAGATATCACTTTCCGCATCTTTATCACCAGCATCTACATCATACCATCCTTCTTCAGCATGAGAGTACTCAGCAACCCATAGCCACTCAGGAGCTGCATTGTGATAAATACCAAAGGTTAGCATTTCTTGCTCTTCCTTTTCATCATAAGCAGTTGCGCTATCAGTACCAACTTGGTCTTGATAAGAACCACCCCATGATGCGCCGATTTTACCGGATCCATAATTATATGTTCCTTGAACATAATAACCATCAGCATCACGACATTGACTGTCACTACTTAGTGCACTGACATCCATTTGTAGTGTAATACCTAAACATTCACCATTGTAGTAGTGAGCTGTTAAAGCAGCTGGTCCGCCTACTAAAGTACCACCTACGCCGATACCTTTAGCTTCGACTTCTCCAGCATTCTCAGCTTCTTGATACATACCACTGATAGCTAAGTTTGAACCTTCACTAACTTGACTCAAGTTAATGTTCAATTCAGCTTCTACTCTTGGAAAGTCAGCACCATTTGCAGTAAATGCAGTATTAGCACCATCAGTTGTACTTCTTATTTGTGATGGATTATATAATCCTGCGCTCAGAGTAGTACCATTATAACTTGGAGTTGTATATCTAAATGACGCATTAAAGTCAGGATATACGTATCCAAATCCGATACGGCCTAGTGTTGTTCCGCCATTACCGACATTATTTCCGGTAGCACCAACACCAAATAAAGTCATATCTTGCACAATTGCATTTCTTTGGAATAAACTTAAAGTTCTTCCAAATAACACTTCACCAAAATCACCACTTGCTGCAGCGTAGATTTCTCTCATATCTATTTGAGCACCACGAGCAGTTTTTGTTCCAGCATTTTGGATTTGAGGGTATAGACCAAAATATCCTCTAAGTTGAACACCGTTTGAAGCTGGTCCTTGAACTCCAAAACCGAATTTTGCAGGTAATAGACCAGTTTGTATAACAGTATTATCATCAGAAGAAGTTCTAGTAGCTCCCCCGTCTGCACCAAAGTTTGCAGCTTTTCCAGATGAATAAACATAGAAAGCATTAACGTTACCATCAACAGAAAATTGCCATCCTGAAGGTTCGTCAGCCATCAATGTTACTTTTGCATCTACAGGAGCCGCGTATACAGTTGCTAATGCAACTCCAGCAGCGCCTATAAGTAATTTTTTCTTTTCTAACATAATAAAAGCCTCCCAAAAGAAAAAAAAGTTAATAAAAAATTATTCCCTATAATATGAAATTTTTGTGATAAAACGCAATATATTTTATAATTACATTTCTTTTTCTTTGATAAAGCAGTAAAGCATTTAACAGCAATATCTGAAATTATTAAGTATAATCAATAATTAACGATTATATTTAGGTTTCTTATTTTATTAAAATAAAGTAAAAAAAGTGATAAAATGTTGCATTTTTACAACACAAAAATTACGATAAAATTACATTATTTGAATCAAAGTTTTCCTTTGAGTTTCACAGCCTGTATTGATTTGTATCATAATTTTCAATATTTAATTTTTGTGGCTGAGCTTAGAAGTCTTTTAAGTGATAAAAAACCCTTATTATTTCGATTCCTTGGTCGCCCTAAATTAATTTTATAATCTAATAAAATTTTTGATGGAAGGTTTGATAAGAAAAAAATTCTATCTGCCAATTCAATAGATTCATCTAAATCGTGTGTAACAAAAATAATTATCGGTTTATTTTTTTTCCATAATTTGATTAATAATTTTCTTAATGAATTTGAAATTTTTTTATCTAGTGAAATAAACGGTTCATCTAATAACAGGATATTTGGATTAGGTGCAAAGGCTCTAGCCATTGCAACTCTTCTTTGCATTCCTCCTGACAGTCTGTTTGGATACTGGTTTTTATATTTTTCCAAACCAACTTTTTTTAATAAATCATTTGCAACTTTATCTGCATTTCTTTGTTTCTTTATCGGATATTTAATGTTTTCTATCGTGGTTAACCATGGGAATAATCTTGGATTTTGAAACATATAACTTATATTTGAGAATGAATATTTTCTGGAAATATCCTGTTTATTTACTTTTTGAGATGTTTTAGACCATGGCTGTATATAACCATCATAATCTTTATCTAAGCCAGAAATTATATTTAATAATGTAGTTTTTCCGCAACCTGAAGGGCCAAATAAAGAAAGAAACTGGCCTTTTTTTATTGTAAATTCTAAATTTTTGAATATTAAATTTTTACCTTCTTTACTTTCATTTTTTAAAGGAAAAACTTTTTTATTTATTATAATTTTAAATTCATTTATTCTACCAGTAGGACTCATAATTAATTCATCTTTCATTTCTTACAACCTCCACTCAGTTAATTTTTTTTCAGTTGGTTTTACCAAAAGCCACTCAATGGACATTATTATAAGAACAAATACCAAGGTATAAGCTAAAATTGAAGTTGTATCAAACATTGAAAAGAATTCATTTATCTTAAAACCAACCCCATTTGATCTTCCTAATAATTCAACAACTAAAACAATTTTCCAAATTAAAGCCAAGCCAGATCTTGCAGCTGAAATAAAATAAGGGAATAATTGAGGGACTATTATATCTTTAATTATTTCAAATCTTGATTTGTTGTAAAGTTTTCCAACTTGAACTAATCTTTCATCTATAGCTTTAGTTCCTTCTCTTAGAATAACTGTAACAGTTGGAATTTTGTTAATTGCAACAGCCAAAACAGCAGCAACTTCATTTAAACCAAACCAAATAAAACACAATATTATTGTTACTAAAGCAGGCACATTTAAAGCAAGTATTAACCATCCATCAAAATAATCATCTAACTTTTTTTTCCTTCCCATAGCAATACCAATTGCCGACCCTATTACCATTGCAAGAAAAAAAGCGGTAAAAACTCTAAGCAAAGTAATGTAAA
>CAYXBD010000081.1:0-3652 GCA_964463275.1 uncultured Alphaproteobacteria bacterium
GATGAGGTTTCAACTATATCGACTAATTCTCTCAACCATTTATATTTTTTTCCTTCTTGTAAATTTAAATTATTTTTATATTGCCAGTGAGCTGCAACTCCTAATTCGGCTATTTTCTCCATTTCTTTTGTTCTAATTTGTATTTCAATTTTTTGACGAGCTGGACCAAAAATTGATGTGTGAATAGATTTATATCCATTTTGTTTTGGTAAACTTATATAATCTTTAAATCTGCCAGGTACTATAGGATAACTTGTATGAATTGCTTTAAGACATAAATAACACTGGTCTATATCATCTACAATTATTCTAAAAGCCATTACATCAGATAATTGCTCAAAACTAATATTTTTCTTTTTCATTTTTTTCCATATAGAAAACGGTTTTTTTTCTCTTCCAAAAATTTCTGCTTCAATATTAGATTTTTTTAATACATTCTGTAATTGTTGAATAATTAATTTAATATTACTTTTTCCTTGGGATTTAAGAAAATTTATTCTTTTTATAATTGTAGATTTAACGTCGGAATTTAACTCTCCGAAAGCTAAGTCTTCTAATTCATCCTTTATTTGCCGTATACCTATTCTATCAGCTAAAGGAGCAAAAATTTCAAGCGTTTCATTTGATATTTTTTTCTTTTTACTATCATCTTTTAAATATTTGATAGTTCTCATATTATGTAATCTGTCAGCTAATTTTACAAAAAGAACTCTAATATCTTCAGAAATTGCCAAAATAAATTTTCTTAAATTTTCTACTTGTTTATTTTTATTAGATTGTTGGAGAGTAATTTTTGATAATTTTGTTACTCCATCGACTAAATTAGCTACTTCTAGTCCAAAATTTTTTTTTAGTTCTTCTTTAGTTGCTAAAGTATCTTCAATAACATCGTGAAGTAAACCAGTTATAATCGAGTTTTCGTCTAATTTCATTTTAGCTAATATGTTAGCCACTTCAAATGGATGAGAAAAAAACGGGTCCCCAGAAGCTCTTGTTTGGCTCCCGTGGGCTTTTTTTCCAAAATCATATGCTTTGTTTATGTTTTTAACATTTAGTTTTGGAAAATAATTTTTTACTTTCTCAACTAATTTTATTTGCTCACTCATTTTTTTTTTTTTTTTATTTTATTATAATATAAATAATAAAATTTACTTTCATTACAAATTTTAAGAATTTTATTTAAGACTAATTTTAACTTATTTATTTTTTTCGGATTCTAAATCTTCTAGTAAAGCAGTGTTTTTTTGAAAAGATTTAACTAGTTCTAACTTTAAATAATTTAAAGGTATTTTTTCCTGAGCAATTTCTCTAAGTGCAATAACTGTATTTTTATCGTTTTCTTTATCTAAATTGCTAGATTCGCCTTGATTTAATTCTTTTGATCTTTGAGATGCATATAAAACTAAATCAAAAGGGTTAGATATTTTTTTAATACAATCTTCTATTGTGACTCTTGCCATAATTATAGATATAATCTAATAAAAATTTTGATCTAATCAACTTATTTCTCAAATATTTTTAATATTTTCTGCCTATCTTTTATATTATTTATTAATTCTTGTATTCCCTTCTTTTTTATTGGATGTACCCATTTTGGACTTAATTCACTCAAAGGAAGTAAAACGAAAGATCTTTTATGCATTCTAGGATGAGGGATAATTAATTCATTTTTTTTATAAATTATTTTTTTCTTATAATCAATTATGTCTAAATCTATTATTCTGGATTCATTCTTCTTTACCCTTATTCTCCCAAAATTTTCTTCTATATTTAAAATAAACTTTAATAAATCTAATGAAGATTTATTAGTGCTTATCTCAATAACAGCGTTTACAAACCATGGTTGAGTTGAAGTAGGAACTGGTTCACTTTTATACCAAGAAGAAACTTTTGAAATGTTTACTTCCTTTTTTATTTCTTTAAGTGCCTTTTTACAATTTTGCAATGGGGTTTCGTTATTTTTCCCATTTAAATTAGAGCCAATACCTATATATATCAATGTGCAGCTTTAAAAAATTAAATTAATTTTTTTTGTATTTTCCATTCTTTTTCTTTTTTTATTTGCCTTTTATCGTATTTCTTTTTTCCTTCACCTATTGCTATTAACAATTTAGCAAAACCTTTTGAAGTAAAATAAATTCTTAAAGGAACTAACGTGGTTCCCCTTTTATTTATACTTCCCAACATTCTTTTTATCTCTTTTTTTTTGAATAATAGTTTTCTTGATCTATTTACTTCATGATTTAGCATCCCTGAAGATAAATATTGTGGAATATTAGAATTTTTTAAAAAAATTTCACCATTTTCATTACTTATAAAAGCATGAGAAATATCAGCGCGATTATTTCTTAATGATTTAACTTCACTCCCTTTCAAAACAATCCCTGCTTCAAATTTATCACCAATTTTATAATCGTAACCTGCGCGTCTATTTGTTGCTATAGAATTGTTTTTTTTCTTTAACATTTATTTTTTCATTGGTTTAATTTTTAAGTAATTTAAAACAGTTTTAATTTCCTTTTTTGTATTAGACGAAATACTTACTAAAGGTAATCTAAGTTCGTTTAAACATATTTTTAAAAGCGAAGCCGCGTATTTTACAGGACCAGGGCTCGTTTCTAAAAAAAGAACATTATGTAAAGGAAAAAGCAATGAATTTATAGATTGAACTTTCTTCAAATTGCCTTTTTGCCATGCTTTGTGAAGGTCTGAACACATTTTTGGTGCAATATTTGCTGTAACTGAAATACATCCTTGTCCGCCTTGAGATAAAAATGGCACAATAGTTCCATCTTCACCAGAAATTTGGCAAAAATTCTTTCCAATTCGATTAGCAGTTAATAAAGGTCTTGTTAGATCATTAGAAGAATCTTTTACTCCTATTATATTTTTTAATTTTGCCAATTTTGTCATTGTTTCAATATTAACATCGACAACGCTTCTTCCTGGTATGTTGTAAATAATTATAGGTAAATCGCAACTATCGTTAATAGCTTTGAAATGTTGATACAGGCCTTCTTGTGTAGGTTTGTTATAATAAGGAGTTACAACTAAAGCAGCATCCGCGCCAGATTCTTTTGAAAACTTTGTTAAACTTATGGCCTCATCTGTTGAATTCGAACCAGTTCCAGCAATAACAGGAACTCTTTTATTAGCTGCTTCAACACATAAATCAATCGTTCTTTCATGTTCTTGATGTGTCAATGTAGGAGATTCACCTGTAGTTCCACAAGGAACAAGACCGTGTGATCCTTGATTTATTTGCCATTCAACAAAATCTTGGAAAGCTTTCTCATCTATTACACCATTTTTTAATGGTGTTATTAACGCAGTTATTGATCCTTTAAACATTTAAAAAAATATAAAATATTATAAAATATAGAGTTTTATTTAGTTTCATTTAGTATAAAAACAATTTAAAAAATGTTCAAAAACGTTTTAATATTTTTTTCCGCATTATTTTTTTTTTTTTCATCATCTTTCGAACTTAAAAGTTTAACAAGAGATCAAATTTTAAAAATAAAGCAGAAAGTTAATATTGTTGATTCAATTGTAACAAAATCTAGAGCTAAAAAATCTAAATTTAATATTGAAAAATATAAAAAATCTAAAATTGTTTTTAATGCAATTAAAAAAAAGAAATGGAATGAAG
>CAYXBD010000082.1:0-3649 GCA_964463275.1 uncultured Alphaproteobacteria bacterium
CTTTATTTGGAGCAGTACTAGCACAATTGATTGAAGGAAAAGTATTAATAATACTTTTTGCTTTTTTCTCTTTTTTTGTAGCAATTAGAATGTTTTTCAATAAACCTTATTCAAATAAAACTTATAAGTTTTTGAAGTCGATTCAAAAAATTATTAGTTTTTTAATTGGAACAGTTTCTTCACTTTTAGGAATAGGAGGAGGGACACTTAGTGTCCCATTATTACTTAGTTGTGGTAGAGATATAAAAAAAGCAGTAGGCACATCTTCTGGCATAGGTTTATTTATAAGTTTACCAGCAGCTTTTATTTTTTTATTAGCTGGTTTAAATATTGAAAATAGACCACAATATTCTATTGGCTTTATAAGTGTTATACCTTTTTTTTTAATAACTCTTGGCACATTTGTTTCAGTACCTATGGGCGTAAAGATTATGCATAATTTTAACGATATATTAATTAAACGTTTCTTTTGTATTTTATTATTAATTTCAGCTTTAAAAATGTTAAGAGATTTGATTGTATAGTAAAATATTTCTTGAAAAGAACAGTCTATTTAATAAATTAGTCCTATGTCTGAAGTTGTAATTGTTAGCGCTGCTAGAACACCTGTTGGATCTTTTAATGGTTCATTTTCTAATATGAGTGCAGCAGATTTAGGCACTATTGCTATTAAAGAAGCAATTAATAGAGCAAAAATTAAAACATCTGATGTTTCTCAAGTTATTATGGGACAAGTTTTAACAGCATCATGTGGACAAAATCCTGCAAGACAAGCTTCCATTAATGCAGGAATACCAAATGAAATTACGGCTTTAACAATCAATCAAGTTTGTGGATCAGGTATAAGATCTATAGCTTTAGGCTTAGAATCAATTATGAGCAATGAATCAGAAATCGTTGTCGCCGGAGGGCAAGAAAATATGACACAAGCTCCCCATTGCTTTCATTTAAGACAAACAGGAAATATGGGTGATGCAGAGATGATCGATAGCATGATTAAAGATGGAATATGGGATATTTTTAATGGTTACCATATGGGAGTGACGGCAGAAAACGTTGCTGAAAAATGGCAGATTACTAGAGATCAACAAGATGAATTTGCATTAAACTCTCAATTAAAAGCTGAAGAAGCACAAAAAAATGGAAAGTTTCAAAAGGAAATTGTTTCTGTTCCTGCACAACTTAAAACAGGAACGGTTGTAATTAGAGATGATGAGTATCCAAGGCATGGATGCACTTTAGAGAATCTAAAAAATTTAAGACCTGCATTTAAAAAAGACGGAACTGTAACTGCAGGAAATGCATCTGGAATAAATGATGGTGCAGCAGCAGTAGTAATAATGAAACAAGAAAAAGCAGAAAAATTAGGAATTAAACCATTGGCAAAAATTGCTTCATGGGCAACCGCAGGAGTAGATCCTGCAGTGATGGGAAGTGGCCCTATACCATCAAGTAAAAAAGCTCTTGAGAAAGCAAAATGGAAAGCCTCCGATTTAGATTTGATTGAAGCTAATGAAGCTTTTGCAGCTCAAGCATGTGCTGTTAATAAAGAAATGGGATGGGACCCAGAAAATGTAAATGTTAACGGTGGATCCATTGCAATTGGTCATCCAATCGGAGCATCTGGAACCAGAATTTTAACAACTCTTTTACATGAAATGGAAAAAAGAGATTCAAAAAAAGGGTTGGCCACTTTATGTATTGGTGGTGGTATGGGTATAGCAATGTGTTTGGAAAGAAAATAAATTTATGTCTAGAGTAGCATTAGTAACTGGTGGAACAAGAGGTATCGGGGAAGCAATTTCTTTAAGATTAAAAGAGAAAGGATACAAAGTTGCAGCTAGTTATGTTTCAAGAGATGAAGATGCACAAAAGTTTATGAAAAAAACGGGAGTACATGTTTATAAATTTGATGTCGCAATTTTTGACCAATGTAGTGAAAAAGTAAAAGAAATAGAAAAAGATTTAGGACCTATTGAAGTTTTAATAAATAATGCAGGTGTTACTAGAGATAGCATGTTGCATAAAATGGATTTAAGGCAGTGGGGAGATGTAATAAGAACAAATTTAGATTCATGTTTTAATATGTCAAAATGCGTTATTGACAGTATGAGGGAAAAAGGGTTCGGAAGAATTGTCAATATTAGCTCTGTTAATGGCCAAGCAGGCCAAGCTGGTCAAACTAACTATACTTCAACAAAAGCAGGAATGATTGGTTTTACAAAATCACTGGCTTTGGAAACAGCAAACAAAGGCATTACTGTTAATTGTGTTGCACCAGGCTATATAGATACTGAAATGGTGCAAGCGGTTCCTAAGGAAATTTTAGATAAAATTATTAAAGATAAAATACCAATGGGAAGGCTAGGAAAGCCAGAAGAAATAGCAGAAACTGTTTTATATTTAGTTAAAGATGAATCTGGTTTTATTACGGGAACAACATTAAATATAAATGGCGGCCAATATAATATTCCTTAAAAATTATCTTTTCTTTTTCTAATTTCACCAAAAATTTCTTCAGTAGAAGCATTTTCCATTTTAAGATTTTTTTTAATATTGTCATTGTCTGCTCTTAAAAATGGATTTGTATCAATTTCCTTTTCAACAGTAGTTGGAACAGTAAAAGAATTTTCATTAATTAATTTGTTTATTTCGTCAAATCTTTTTATTAATTTATTATTATTTTTTTCAACAGAAAGAGCAAAATCAGCATTATTTTTTGAATATTCGTGCCCGCAGTATATTTGAGTTTTTTTCGGTAAATTTCTAATTTTTAAAAGTGAATCCCACATTATTTGTGGTGTCCCCTCAAATAACTTGCCACAACCTAAAACGAAAAGAGTATCTCCTGTAAAAACAACTTTTTCATTTTCAAACCAGTAAATTATATGACCTGCTGTATGACCGGGTGTTTCAAAAATTTTTGCACTATAATTATTAATTTTTAAAGTATCATTTTCTTTTAAAGCAATATCTATACCTGGAATTTGATTTTTTTCTTTATCAGGCCCATAAATCTTACATTTATATTTCTTTTTTAACTCTAAATTTCCAGCTGTGTGATCACTATGATAATGAGTATTTAAAATATTTTTTAAATTAAGTTTTTCTTTTTTAAGAAAAGGTATTATTTCTTCAGGACTTGCAGGATCGATTGCTGAACAAAATTTATTATCATTATGAATAATTAAATAAGAATAATTATCAGATAAAATTGGAATAATTTCTATTTTCATTAAATAGATTATTATTTTTTTAATACAAAAAGTCCAGATGTTGAAAAGAAATTGTTAAAAAGTTTATTGAAAGGATTATTTATTTGCTTTCCATTTTTATTAAGGTAGTAACTTTGTTCAATTTTAATTGAATTTTTCTCACATAATTTTTTAAAGTCTTTAATGGTACAGAGGTGAATATTTGGAGTTGTGTACCATGTATGTGGAAGAGAATTAGATAGAGGCATAACTCCATTAATTAAGAGTTTTAATCTTATTAACCATGAGCCAAAATTTGGAAACGAAACTATTGCGTGTTTGCTGATTCTTACTAATTGGTTTAAAACTTCTTCAGGGGAATATGTTGCTTGCAAGGTTTGACTTAAAATTACAAAATCAAATGATTTTGATGGGTATGCAATTAAATCTTTATC
>CAYXBD010000083.1:0-3643 GCA_964463275.1 uncultured Alphaproteobacteria bacterium
AAAAAAAGATTAATAGAGATATCAAAAACATAGATTTAACATTTATTGGTGAGGAACCAAAATTTTCAAAATATCAAAAGAAAATGAAATTAAATATTTCTAAATTATTAAATTTAAATTTAAATCAAATAAATATAAAGGCCACTACTACTGAAAAAATGGGACCTTTGGGAAATAAAGAAGGATTAGGAGCAATTGCTCTGGTAAATGTAATTTAAAAAGTGAAATCAAATTTTTATAAATCAATTTCCACATGTTTTGGGTTGGGTTATATATCTCCTCTTCCCGGAACATTAACTTCATTCCTTACAGTTATAATTATATGGACTATTCAAACACATTTAAGTCTTGAAGTAACAATACTGTTTATTTTATTTGTAATTCTAATTGGATATATTTCAGTAGAAAAAAATCCAGATAATAAAAATGATCCTAAAGAAATAGTTATAGATGAATTTATTGGACAGTCTTTAGTTCTAGTTTTGTTACCATTAACATATCAAAATTATATTTTAGGTTTTGCCTTTTTCAGATTTTTCGATATTTACAAACCTATCCCAATAAAATATTTTGAGAAAAAATATCAAAATGCATTTGGTGTTATTTTTGATGACATAATTGCAGCTGGTTATGCTTTATTGGCAATTTACATAATTAATATTATTATTTAGACATGTTCCCTATTAAGATTAAAAATAAAGCAGAAAAAATTGTTAAACTTTGTTTAAAAAAAAAGATTAAATTAGCATTTGCTGAATCTTGCACAGGAGGAATGTTATCTTCTTTAATAACATCTATTCCCAATTCGTCAAAAATTTTTTCGTGTAGTTATATTACATATTCTAATTTTTCTAAAGTAAAAATCCTTGGTATTTCAGAAAAAACAATAAAAAAATTTGGAGCAGTAAGTCATGAAGTAGCAATCGAAATGGCTAACAATGTAGCTTTTAAAGCAAAAGCAGATATAGGTATTGGAATTACAGGGATAGCGGGTCCTGGAGGAGCAACAAAAAACAAAAAAGTAGGAGAAGTTCATATTGCTTTAGATACAAAAGGCGCAACAAGAACTCTACAATTAAAACTTAAAGGGTCAAGAAATCATATCAGATTATCTTCTGTTGATTCTGCACTTGATTTATTAATTGAATATATATTAAAACCTGATGTTACGAAAGATCCTAATTGGAAATTTGTTAAGTAGAATTTAATCTTTTTTCGAAAGCATCTACCATTTTCTCCACTGCATTTTCTAGAAAAAAACTTGTACATAATCTTAGGAAAAAAGATCTAAAATTAAAATTACAAAAGAAACTGACATCAGTTTTGTTTTTTGAAACTTTTTTAAATTTCCAATCAATTTCAAGATATTCAAAAGGACCGCTGATATATTCTAATGTAATTCTTTTTTGCGGATATAATAGAACTCTACAAACATAAGTTTCATTTATGTTTTTAAAACCAACTTTTACTTCAGTTATAATATATTTTTTTGTTTTTTCTTTTATTGTTATTTCATTACACCATGGTAGGAAATCAGGATATTTTTTTACATCAGCAATTATATTATAAATTTTTTTAACTGGATGATTAAGTATTTTATTCTTACTAAAAGAGACCAACTTATTTATTATTAAAAATTATTATTTCATCCGGTTCAGACATATCATGTTTATCTCTTGCTAGCTCATCTAAATATTCAGGATCATTAGATTTAAGTTTTTTAATGTTTTTTTGTAGTTCACCACTTTTTTCCTGTAAAGAATTTAAAACTTCTTTTTTTTCATTAATTTCTTTTTTTAATTTAAAAGAAGTAAAGAGAGAACTTTGACTAAAAAAAATCAGGTAAATGATTACTATTATTAATATAGAAAAAAGACCTATTAAATAATTTTTCATTTTAAAAAACTAAAAACTTCCTTTCCTTCATATTTAGTGCCTGCGTGTTCTTCATTTCTTATTAATTGGTTATATTTAGATAATCTTTCAGATCTAGCCATTGAACCAGTTTTTATTTGGCCTGCATTAGAAAAACAGGCTAAATCTGCTATAAAATTATCTTCTGTTTCCCCTGACCTATGGGAAATTATGGTACTGTAATTATTTTGTTTTGCTAAATTTATTGCTTTAATAGTTTCAGTGACTGTTCCAATTTGGTTTAATTTAATTAGTATTGAGTTTGCAATTTTATTTTTTATACCTTCAGATAATTTTTCTACATTAGTTACAAATAAATCATCTCCTACAAGTTGTATTTTGCTACCTAAACTTTTTGTTATGTTTTTCCAACCATCAAGATCATCTTCCGCCATAGGATCCTCAATAGAAATTATTGGATGGGAAGAGGTTATTTTTCCGTAGTATTTAATTAAATCATCAGAATTTATTGTTTTGTTTTCTCCTGATAGCACATACTTTTTATTTTTATAAAACTCTGACGAAGCAGCATCTAAAGCTATATATACCTCATTGCCTGGCTTGTAACCAGATTTTTCTATAGCTCTCATCAAATAATCAAGTGCTTCATCATGGTTTTTTAATTGTGGAGCATACCCCCCTTCATCCCCCAAGTTTGTTGACAATGAATTATCTGAAAGTATTTTCTTTAAATTGTGAAAAATTTCAGAAGATATTTGCACTGCTTGTTTAAATGAATCAGCATTAGTTGGTACGATCATAAATTCTTGAATATCTAAACCATTATCAGCATGAACTCCTCCATTTAAAATATTAACCAATGGAACTGGCATAGTGCATCCAGAAAATTCTTGATTTATGTTTTGCGCTTTATAAATAGCAATGCTTACAGCTAGAATTGCATTAGCACCTAAGCGTTCTTTGTTCTTAGTACCATCCAATTTAATTAATAGGTTATCTATATTTTCTTGGTCAGACACATCGCGCCCTTTTAAATGTTCTGATATTATTTTATTTATATTTTCTACTGCCTTCAAAACACCTTTTCCTAAAAATCTTTTATTATCGCCATCTCTTAATTCATGTGCTTCAAATTTTCCTGTTGACGCTCCTGAAGGAACAGAAGCCATGCTAAATGTTTTATCATCTAAATGTACTACGGCTTCAACAGTAGGAAATCCTCTACTATCAATAATCTCTCTTCCTTTTATATTTTCTATTTTTGCCATAGAAATTTTTTTTAATTATTTTTTGTAACGAAATCTAGTTCTATTAATTTTTCTAATAAAGTCTGAAGTTCTTTTAAGGGCAGCATGCAAGGACCGTCGCTCGGTGCTCTATCCGGGTTATTATGAGTCTCAATTAGTATCCCTGCTATACCAACCGATACCGCTGCTTTTGCTAGGACAGAAACAAACTCGCGTTGCCCTCCGCTGCTTTTTAATAAACCTCCTGGTTGTTGTACAGAGTGGGTTGCATCAAATATTATTGGCAGCCCGGTTTTTTTCATAATAGAAAGTGATCTCATGTCAGATATTAAATTATTATATCCAAAACTATACCCTCTTTCAGTTAACAAAATTTTATTATTATTTTTAATTTTATTTATTACGTTTGATATCTCTGATGGAGATAAAAACTGTCCTTTTTTTACATTAACTGGTTTTTTTGTTTTAGCAGCTGCAACCAATAAATCAGTTTGTCTACATAAAAAAGCTGGTATTTGAAG
>CAYXBD010000084.1:0-3583 GCA_964463275.1 uncultured Alphaproteobacteria bacterium
GATCTTTATAAACTGTTCTCATTTGTCCAGGCCAAGAAGCAGATAGACATAAATTTCCTTCACACTCTCCTTCTAATATTTTTCCTTCTTTATCTACAATTTCTGGTTTTATTCCAAAAAAAGGAAGAGTTGCTGAACCTGGTTTAAGATCAGTAACTCCAGGAAGAGGTGTAATTAATATTCCGCCAGTTTCTGTTTGCCACCAAGTATCTACAATTGGACATTTGCTTTTTCCAACATTTTCATAGTACCACATCCAAGCTTCTGGATTTATTGGTTCCCCTACTGTTCCAAGAATTCTTAAGGAATCTCTACTAGTTTTTTTTAGGGGTTCTTCCCCTTCTTTCATTAATGCTCTTATAGCAGTTGGAGCTGTGTAAAAAATATTAACTTTGTGTTTGTCGACTACTTGCCAAAATCTAGATGTATCTGGAAAATTTGGAACACCTTCAAACATAAGAGTTGTTGCACCATTTGCTAATGGTCCATAAATAATATAACTATGTCCTGTTACCCATCCAACATCTGCTGTGCACCAATAAATGTCGTTTTCTTTGATATCAAAAATGTATTCATGAGTGAAAGAAGTATAGACAATATATCCTCCTGTTGTGTGAAGAACACCTTTAGGTTTTCCTGTGGAACCAGAAGTATATAAAATAAATAAAGGATCTTCCGAGTTCATATTTTCTGGAGGCGATATATCTGATGCGTCTTTCATAAGTTCGTGATACCAAAAATCTTTTTCTTCATTCCAAGATATTTTGTCATTTGTTTTTTTGACTACTATCATTTTTTTCAAACAAGAAGCTTTTTCAGCTGCCTTATCAGCATTTTCTTTAAGAGGTATCTTTTTTCCTCCCCTAACTCCAAAATCTGCAGTTATGATTAAATTGGAATTGCAATCGTTTATTCTATCCGCAAGGGAATCAGCTGAGAATCCTCCAAATACTACAGAATGGATAGCGCCTATTCTTGCACAAGCTAGCATTGCAATAGCAGCTTCAGGAATCATTGGCATATATATTGTAACAACATCCCCTTTACTTACGCCTGTACTTTTTAATGCATTAGAAAATTTGCAAACATCAATATATAATTCTTTGTAAGTAATTTTTTTGGAATCATTGGGATCATCTCCTTCCCAAATAATTGCAACTTTATCACCTCTTTTTTGAAGATGCCTATCAAGACAATTATAACAGGCATTTAATTCTCCTTTTAAATACCATTTTATTGAGATTTTATCGCGGTAATTTATTTCTTTTACTTTTTCGTATTTTTTCTTCCAAGTTATTCTATGGCCTATTTTATCCCAAAAATCGTCATTATTTTCTACAGATTGCTTATATAATTCTTCGTATTTTTTTTTGTTTAATTTTGTATTTTTTAAATGTGATGCAAAGCTAGCAGCTTTCAAAATTTTATTCATTAATTACAATTCTCCAGATTTATATAATATTTTCCATGATTTTTGATTAACCGGCATTACTGATAAGCGTGATTGTCTAACTAATGCTAAATTAGACAAATTAGGATTTGATTTAATTTCTTTTAAAGTAATAGGTTTTTTTAATTTCTTTTTTGTTTTAACATCTACCAGAACAAATCTACCTGAAGGGTCTGTTTCATCTGGATAATACTCTTTTGTTACTTCAACAACACCAACAATCTGTCTTTCATCAACAGAATGATAAAAAAAACATTGATCTCCTTTTTTCATTTGTTTCATGTAGTTTCTTGCTTGAAAATTTCTTACTCTTTTCCAAAAATATCCTTTAGAGCCTTTTTTTTCTATTTTAGTCCACATTCCTTTACTAGGTTCAGATTTTATTAACCAATATGCCATTTTAACAAAAACTAAAATTTAAATTAATTATATATTAAATTTGCCAATTAGGTAAAGGCTGAAAATCAAAATTATTTTGTTTATTCTTTTTAAATTTTTCAATAGCAACCCAAGCAATCATAGCTGCATTATCCGTACATAAATTTTTTGTAGGTACATATAAATTAGAATTATTTGTAATTGTGAATTTTTCTAAATTTTTTCTTATGAAATTATTAGACGCGACTCCTCCTACTATAACAATTTTCTTCTTTTTCTTTGGATATTTTTTTTGGAATATTTGTAGTCCTACCTCACATTTTTTCTTTATTATATTTAAAACCGTATATTGAAAACTACAACACACATCTGATTTAAATTTATCAGATTTATTTTTTTTTGAATTTATAATTTTTAAAACACTTGTTTTTAATCCTGAAAATGAAAAATTACAATCATTAGAACGAATTAAAGGTTGAGCTAGTTCAATCGAGGGACTTCCTTTTTTTGCTAATTTTTCAATTTGTGGCCCACCTGGAAAACCAACATTAAGTAGCTTTGCTGTTTTATCAAAAGCTTCCCCAAGAGCATCATCAAGAGTCATTCCAAGTATTTCATATTTTCCTATTTTATGTGCGATAACGAGCATTGTATGACCACCAGTTACTAAAAGTGCCAAATATGGAAATGATAAATTATGTTCTATTCTTGGAGACAATACATGACCTTCAAGATGATTTATAGGCATATAAGGTTTATCAATTGATAATGAAATACTTTTTGCAATTGTAGTTCCAATTAACAATCCACCATGCAAACCGGGTCCTCCCGTTGCAGCAACAACATCTATATCTTTAAAATTTTTTTTTGCTTTTTTTAAAGCTCTTAAAATTATTTTATCAATTAGTTTTACATGTTCTCTAAAAGCAATTTCTGGTACAATCCCTCCATAACTTTTATGTTCTTTAAATTGTGAATATAAAATATTTGATAATATTTTTTTTTTTTTAGATTCTACAATCGAAGCTGCGGTTTCATCGCAACTAGTTTCAATACCAAGAACTATCATAATAAAAAAACATTAGTTATAATTAAAATCTATTTAATTTTCATTAATTTATATAAATTAGATGCTTAATACAATTACACAATTAAAAATTGGAACTAGATCAAGTAAACTTGCTTTAAAACAAACAAAATTAGTTTTAAAAAAGCTTGAAGATTTGTCTGAAACCAAAAAAAATTTTTCATTTAAGATCATTAAAGTTAAAACTAAAGGTGATGTTGATAAGTCAAAAATTTTAGATTCTGGTTATAAAGGTTTTTTTACAAAAAAAATTGATGATTTATTATTAAAAAAAAAAATTGATTTAGCAGTTCATTCTGCAAAAGATATCCCTTCTAAAATTCACAATAATATTTCTATCACTGCCTTTTTAAAAAGGGAGGATCCAAGAGATATTTTGCTCAGTAAAAAAAACTATGCATTTGATACGCTTCCACAAAATTCAACCATTGGCACATCTTCTATTAGAAGAAAAAACCAAATACGCAATATAAGACCTGATCTTAAAATAGAATATATGCGAGGAAATGTTGAAACAAGAATACGAAAATTAAAAACAAATAAATTTGATGCAATTATTCTTGCTTTAGCTGGTTTAAAAAGATTAGGTTTAAGTTATAAGAAAAAGAAAATACTAAATTTTTCTAAATTTGTACCTGCAGGAGGACAGGGCGCTATAGCAGTTACAA
>CAYXBD010000085.1:0-3562 GCA_964463275.1 uncultured Alphaproteobacteria bacterium
TTGTTTAGATAACAAATTGACATTATTTTTTGATGACAATGAATATGTAGAAAATTTACTTGTATTTGATTTTATGATATCAACTGTATTTGATCCTATAGAACCAGTAGATCCAAGAATTGAAATCGTTTTTAAAGACATTTTAAATAATATTAAAGAAAATATTGTATAAAAAATACAGTAATTAAGCCAAAACTAATAGAATCATATCTATCTAAAAAACCTCCGTGCCCGGGTAATAATTTACTTGAGTCTTTAATTTTAAAATTTCTTTTAACTTTTGATATTAACAAGTCGCCAAATAGACCTGAGATTGAAATTAATATTGAAAAAAAAATTAAGTTTTTAATATCTAAATTTAAATAAACAAATGAAAAAAATACACCAAAAAAAGATCCGCAAATTAATCCTAATATAGTTCCGGAATATGTTTTAGATGGACTTAAATTAGGAAATATTTTTGGGCCTTTAATTATATTTCCAAATATATAAGAAAATATATCTGTTGTACAAATTATAAGAAATAACCACAAAAGAACATGTGTTCCATTGAGAGTTTCTTTAATTTTAAAAAAAATAATTAAAGGTAAAGAGACATAAATAAAACCATAAAATAACCATGTCAAATTTCTAAAATTATATTTTTTTAAAAAAACACATAATAAAATTATTGTTGAAAAAATAATTGTTAAGATTATAGAAAAAAATAGATTTGTTAAAGTTGAAAGTAAAATATTTAAAAAAATAAGTAAGCAAAATACAATTATATTCTTTTTTTCTTTATATTTATTATCTTGAGTAATTTCAAACCATTCGAAAGATAAAATTAAAGCTGTTAAAAGAATGATAAAAGTTGATGGATAAGTACTAGATATAATGGAAAATAAATATATTGGTATTAAGAATAATATTGAAAAAAATCTCTTTAATCTATTGTTTTCAATTTTTATAAACTTATCTAGATCCATATCTTCTTACTCTTTTTGAATATTGGTTTAAAGCATCAATAAAATGTTTTTTTTTAAAGTCAGGCCATAAAACATCTAAAAAAACTAGCTCTGTATATGCTAATTGCCATAAAAGAAAATTACTTATTCTTTTTTCTCCACTTGTTCTAATAAGTAAATCTGGGTCTGGTATATTTTTTGTATATAAATTTGATGAAATTATTTTTTCATTAATTGAAAATTTTTTTTTAACGTACTTATTAACTATTTTTTTTAGTGCAATCAATATTTCATTTCTACTCCCATAATTTAAAGCAAAATTTAAATATAACTGGTTATTTTTTGATGTTAATTTTTGATATTTAATAATTTTATTAACTATATCTTTTGGTAATTTTTTTTTATCACCAATCATTTTTATAGAAATATTAGATGCCATCAATTTTTTAATTTTTTGTGATAAATATTTTCTTAATAAATTCATAAGAAACTTAACTTCTTTTTTTGGTCTTAACCAATTTTCTGATGAAAAACTAAATAATGTTAAAAATTTGATATCATATGAAATAGCTGTATCTATGACAGTTTGTATAGAATCTATACCTTTTTCATGTCCAGCAAAACCTTTCAATTTATTTTTTTTAGTCCATCTGTTATTACCATCCATAATAATTGCTACATGATTAGGAATAATTAATTTTGTATTAGATCTTCTAAACATTAAATCTGCATTATTTCATTTTTTTTGTTTTCAAATACATTTTCTATTTCTTTTATCTGATCATCTGTTATTTTTTGTATTTCATCACAAGCAGATTTTTGTTCATCTTCTGAAATTAAATTATTTTTTTCTTCTTCTTTTATCTTATCCATAGCATCTCTTCTAATATTTCTAATAGATATTTTTGCATCTTCAGAAAATTTGGATGCTACTTTTGTTAATTCTGTTCTTCTTTCTTCAGTTAAATCTGGTAATGGAACTCGAATAAGTTGACCATCTGTATTTGGATTTAAGCCTAATTCTGATTCTCGTATAGATTTTTCAATATTTTGTACCATTGATTTATCCCATACTTGAACTGTTAATAATTTAGGTTCTGGAGCATTTACAGTTGCTAACTCTGATATTTTCATTTTTGAATTATATGCATCAACAATAACTGGTTCTAAAAGTGATGGTGTAGCTCTTCCTGTTCTTAATCTATTTAGTTCTTCATGAAAAATCTTTAAAGTATTTTCCATTTTAGTTTTATATTCATCAATTGATATTGCCATAGTAATTATTTTATTATTGTATATTTTCCTCTATTAAATATAGCATCTAAAAAAGCATTTTTTTTATTTATTGGGAAAACTATTATTGGAATATTGTTATCTCTCGCTAACGCTATAGAAGATCCATCCATAATTTTTAGATTCTTTGCAAGAACATCTGAGTATTTTATAGTCTTAAATCTTTGAGCTTTCTTATTTTTTTTTGGATCGTCTGAATAAACACCATCAACTTTAGTTGCTTTTAAAATAACGTTTGCAGATATTTCAGAAGCTCTTAATGCAGCAGCTGTATCGGTAGTAAAATAAGGATTTCCAGTTCCGGCTGCAAATATAACAACTTTCTTTTTTTCTAAATGATTTATTGCTCTTCTACGAATATATGATTCACAAACTGCAGGGACTGGTATTGAAGACAAAACCCGTGTTGGTATCGAATTTTTTTCAAGTGCGTTTTGAATGGCAAGTGAATTAATTAGTGTACCTAACATACCCATATAATCAGCAGTGGTTCTTTCGATTCCAACTGATATAGCGTCAGTTCCTCGAAAAATATTTCCTCCACCAATAACTAAACTTATTTGGATATTTTTTTTATATACCTTCTTTATTTCATCAGCCAAAAAAGCAACAATTTTTTCATCAATTCCGTGTAGTTTATTTCCTAATAGAGATTCTCCAGATAATTTTAGTAAAACTCTTTTATATTTCATTTTACTAATCATAAAATTTAAAAATTATTGAATATTATTTATATTCCTTCGCCAACCTTAAATCGAACAAATTTTTTTATTTCTATAGAACCATTAAACTCTTTAGAAGCATTCTCAATAAATTGCTTTATTTTAATACTATCATCAACAACAAAATTTTGTTCTAATAAAACAACTTCATTAAAATACTTATTCATTTTTCCCTCAAACATTTTTTCCTGAATAGATTCATCTTTTCCACTTTTTTTTATTTCTTCAATTTGAAATTCTTTCTCTTTATTTATTGTTTCTTGATCTATATCAGATGATGTAATAGAAATTGGATTAGCTGCTGCTATGTGCATACATATATTTTTTAAAAAATCTCTAATCTTAGAATATTCTATATCTGTTTTAATAGATACTAAAACGCCTATTTTACCCATATTATCTTTTTCTACATTATGAACATATGTACCAACAAACCCATCAATACTATTAATATAATCAACTCTTCTAATTGTTAGATTCTCACCGATTTTAGAAATTAGATTAGTTAATGCGTCAGAAACTTTATCTTTTGTATTATTATATTTAGATTCCATTACTTTATTTAAATCCCCTTTTTGATCTAAATTTATTTTTGATAAA
>CAYXBD010000086.1:0-3561 GCA_964463275.1 uncultured Alphaproteobacteria bacterium
ACACCAGTAGTAATAAAACAATCTTTATTCTTTGTTATCTCATAAAGTCTTTCAATAGCATATTGTGGTTTTATTGGATGATTAATTTTTTTATATCCAAGGCAATTCTTTTTTTTCCAAATATTTATTTGAGACCACCATTTTTTTATATTTTCAAACTTTAAAGAAGATGTGTTTCTCTCTAATTCTTTATAAATAGAATTTATTATTGTTTTAACATCGCCAATTAAAGCAATATCCGCTTTTATATTCTTGTTTATTGATGAAGGATCTATATCAATATGAATTTTTTTTGCAAAAGGTGAAAATTTTGATAAATTTCCAGTTACTCTATCATCAAATCTTGCTCCTACTGCTATTATTAAGTCACTATCATGCATTGCAAGATTGGCTTCGTATGTTCCATGCATGCCCAACATGCCTATAAACTGTCTGTCAACTGCTGGGTAGCAACCTAAACCCATTAATGTGTTTGTGCATGGAAATTTAGTTTTCCTTATTAATTTAGTTAAAACTTTTGAAGCTTCTACTCCACTATTAATTACGCCGCCGCCACAATAAAATATTGGTTTCTTAGATTTTAAAATAAGAGATATTACATTTTTAATTGAATTTAAGTTTATATTTACTTTTGGTTGAGAATTTATTTTTTTGCCTCTTTTTTTTCCTCTATATATATATTTTTCATTTTGAATATCTTTTGGTAAATCTACTAATACAGGGCCCGGTCTTCCTGACTTAGCTACAAAAAAAGCTTCTTGTATTATTTTCTCCAAATCTTTTATATTTTTTACCAAATAATTGTGTTTTGTAACTGGACGTGTAATTCCAGTAGTATCAGCTTCTTGAAATGCATCGTTTCCTATTAATTTTGTAGGTACTTGACCAGTTAAACAAACTAAAGGTATGCTATCCATATATGCATCTGCAAGTCCAGTAACACAATTAGTTG
Source organism: uncultured Alphaproteobacteria bacterium (assembly GCA_964463275.1). Classification (GTDB taxonomy): domain Bacteria; phylum Pseudomonadota; class Alphaproteobacteria; genus CAYOOR01. The sequence goes on from CAYXBD010000086.1 coordinate 953, forward strand.
CTCCAGGACCTGAAGTAACGCAAACAACTCCGACTTTTCCGCTTGATCTTGCGTAACCTTCAGCGGCATGAACCGCGCCTTGTTCGTGTCTAACAAGTATATGTTTTAACTTTTTTTGCTTAAAAAGTTCGTCATATATTGGTAGAGTTGCGCCTCCTGGGTAACCAAAGATTATATCTACCCCTTGATCAACTAATGACTTTAAAATTATTTTAGCTCCATTCATATAATTAAACTTAATTATGATTTATTAATTGGTCAACAACTTGTCTTGAATTTTTTTTAAAAAATATTCTTTTGTTTTTTCTTCATATTTCTTTTTAAATATTATATTAGCTTTATATTGATGCCTAAACCAAGTATATTGTCTTTTTGCATAGTTCCTTGTTGCTTGTAATGCTAATTCAGAAGCTTCATTAATACTATTTTTCTTTAATAAAAAATTTTTTAACTCTTTAAAACCTATAGTTTTAATTAAATTTTTTTTTTTCAATTTTTTTTCTTTTTTAACTAACATTTTAACTTCTTCAATAGCTCCTAATTTAATCATGTTTTTCCATCTTTGTGTACAATTTAAATAAACTTGTTTTCTTGGAGGAAAAATTAAAACCTTAAACAAATCATAGGAATCTAATTTTCTTAGTTTATTTTCTTTATTAATTTCGTAGATAGATTTCTTTGAAATTTCATATATTTCCCACGATCTTAAAAGTCTAATTTTATCATTTGGATTAATTTTATAAACACATGTTTTATTTTTTTCTTTTAATTTTTGATAAAACTTTTTTGACCCAATTCTTTCTATTATCTTCTTTCCTTTTTTTCTTAAACTTCCCGGTACTCTGGGATAAACTCTTAGACCGTTCAAAAGTGTATTTATATACATGCCTGTACCACCTACAATAATTGGTAAGAAATTTTTTTTTTCAGCCTTTGTTATTTCTTTTTTTACTAATTTAAACCAATGGTCAACGGAAAAAATCTTATAAAAATCTAAAAAATTAAATAATTTATGAGATACCTTAACATAATTTTTTTTATTTGGCTGAGATGATAAAATTGGTAATTCTTTATATATTTGTTGGCTGTCAGCGTTTATAATAATTCCATTAAATTTTTTTGCCAAATCCAATGCTAAAGATGATTTTCCAGATGCAGTTGGTCCAGCAATAATTATTATTTTAAATTTATTTTCTTTATTTATTTTTAACAACACAGAATAAAGATTATCTTAATTTAACCGTCTATTTTTAATGGCACGTATCCTGGGGTACTTTGTAAGCCTTTTACATATAGAAGAAGAATATTCTTTTTTTCCTTCTTTAACTGATTGATCTTGTTAATAATTTCTATAGGTGATGAAACTGTTTTGTGTGTCTTAGGAGCATCGTTATCAACAATAGCTAAAATAACATCTCCAGATTTTAAACCTCTTTCAGCAGCTGCACTATTACTTTCAACATTTAAAATTAAAACACCTTTAACTTTTCTTGAAATCTTAAATCTAGCTCTAAGATCTGGTGTAATTTTAACTAACTGCATTCCAAGTTTCTCAATTTTATTTGGTATATTTTTATTTTGAAGATCAGCCTGATATTTTTCTTCAAATGTCTCTAGTTCCCCTAATTTAACTCTCAATTTTCTAATTTTATTAGCCCTCCAAATCTCTAATTCAACGCTTTTTCCTGCTTTTGTCGCAGCAACTATTCTTGGAAGATCACGATCTCTTTTTATATTCTTTCCATCGAATGTCAAAACAATATCTCCAGGTTTAACTCCTGCTTTGTAACTTGGGCTATTTTCTTCAACGCTCGCAACTAATGCTCCTCTTGCTTTATCTAATCCATATGCTTCTGCGATTTCTTCAGTAACTAATTGAATTCTTACTCCAAGCCATCCTCTGCTAGTTTTTCCAAACTTTTTAAGTTGTTCAATAACATCTATAGCCATTGTAGAAGGTATGGCAAAACCAATACCTACGCTCCCGCCTGAAGGTGAAAAAATAGCACTGTTTATACCAATTACTTCTCCATCCATATTAAACATCGGGCCTCCGGAATTACCTTTATTAATAGAAGCGTCAGTTTGTATAAAACTATCATATTGTCCCATTCTTATATCTCTTGATTTGGCTGAGATAATACCCGCGGTAACTGTACCTCCTAATCCAAAAGGATTTCCAATAGCTAAAACCCAATCTCCAACTCTAGACTCAGAGGAGTTTCCCCATTTAAGTGCCTTCAATTTTTTTTTTGTTTTAACTTTCAATACGGCAATATCTACTTTTGAATCTTTACCTATTAATTCGGCTTTCAGTTTTGTTTCATCTTGAAATACAACTTCAATTTGGTCAGCCTCTCCTATAACATGATTGTTGGTAACTATATATCCGGATTCATCTATTACAAAACCTGAGCCAAGAGATGTAGCCTTTCTTGTTTTAGGTCTGTTATTTCTATCCATATCAAAAAAATCTCTAAACATATCTTCAAAAGGTGAGCCCGGGGGGAATTGAAATTCAGGACGATTATTATACCTATCTTTAATTATTTGAGTCGTAGATATATTAACTACTCCAGGTAATAATTCATCTGCTAAATCTCTAAATG
>CAYXBD010000087.1:0-3558 GCA_964463275.1 uncultured Alphaproteobacteria bacterium
CTTATTTGCATATTTTATCTGAAAGACCAAATGAACAGTTAAGTTTTGAATTTCAAAATTTAATAGCAAAAAAATTAGGATATAAAAAAACTACAGCGTTATTGCATGTAGAAAAATTTATGAAGGAATATTTTTCAACTGCAAAAAAAGTAAATGATTTAATCGGAATATATTGTAGTTTTATAGAAGATAAAGAAAAATTAATCCCTGACACAAAAATAAGAAAATCAAAAGAAATTGAATTAGAAAATTTTATTATAGAAAATAAAAGAATTGATTTTTCAAAAAATTTTAGATTTAAAAATATTTTTTTGAATAATTGTGATTCTTTTTTTAGAATTTTAGAAATAGCTCAAAAAAAAAATTTAGATATCCATCCAAAGGCAACGAGATTAATATTAGATAATATAAAAAGAGTAGAAAAAAAAATTAAAGGAAATAAGGAATTCTTATTGTTATTTTTAAAAATTTTAACTTCTAAAAATAAAACAGAAAAATTTTTAAGATTGATGAGTGATTTAGGACTCTTAGGAATTTTAATTCCTGACTTTAAAAGAATCTCAGGGCAAATGCAGTTTGGAGGTTTCCATACTTATACTGTTGACGAGCATACATTGAAAGCTATTGGCTATATAAACGATATTGAAATGAAAAAAAACCTTAAAGAAAATTTATTATACTCCAAAATTTTTTCTGAAGTTATTTCTACAAGAATTCTTTATATTGCAATGTTTTTTCATGATTTAGGAAAAGGAATGGGGAAAGATCATTCGATTGTATCAAGCGAAATTGCAAAAAACTTTTGTTCACATATAGAAATAGATCAAACAGAAAAAAATATAATTGTGTGGTTAATTAGAAACCATTTATTGATGAATAAAATTTCTCAAAAAAGAGATATAGATGATTCAAATATAATTTTCGAATTTGGAAAAAAAGTTCAATCATTAGAACAATTGAAACTTTTGTTTATTTTCACAGTAACTGATATGAAAGCAACAGGAAAAACAATTTGGAATGCTTGGAACAAGTATCCTTTAGAACAACTTTTCATGAAAACAAGAAATTTATTTTTAGGTAGTCCAATAAATGTTAATAAAAAAATAATTGAAGCTGTAAAATTAAAATTAAAAAGAGATAAAAACTTATATTCAAGAAATAAAATAGAGAATTTTTCAAAAGTACTACCTAAAGAAATTTATTTAAATAATGATAAAAAAAAAATAATTAAATTTTTAGAAATAATTCAAAAGTCCAAACAAAAGACTTGCATTAAAATTTTTCAAAATAAACAGAAATTAGCTACAGAAATAATAATTTATACTAAAGACAAACCAGGATTATTATATAAATTATCAGGCGCGGTAACTGTTTCTGGTTTTAATGTAGTAGAAGCAAAAATATCTACATTAAATAATGGTATGGCATTAGATATTTTGTGGGTTAGAGATTTAAATGGTTTTATGCTGGATAGCTTATATCATTTTTTAAAATTAAAAAAAAAAATATTAGAAATTTTATCAAATGATAATTTATTAGAAGAAGAAATTGAAAATGAAAGAGAAAAAAATTTAAAAAAGAATTTATTTAATATAAATAATAAAATATTTATTGATAATGACTCTAGTAAGAAACACACAATTTTAGAAATCAATGCTTTTGATAGAATAGGTTTAATTTATGATTTAACAAAAAAATTGTATAAATTAGGATTTGAGATAAGCAGTGCTAAAATTTTAACTTTGGGAAAAGGTGCAAACGAAATTTTTTATATTCAAGATTTTAGAGGAAATAAGATTATATCTAATAAGAAAATTGATAAATTAAAAACAAGCATTATGACTCTATTAAAGGATTAAATTTTCTAAAATTACTTAAATGAAATTGATAAAACCTTTTTTAACAATAAGTGGTCTAACATTTATAAGTAAAATTTTAGGTTTTTTTAGAGATATTTTAATAGCAGCATTTGTAGGAGCTAGCTTTATTGCTGATGTTTTTTTTGTAGCTTTTAAACTTCCAAATTTTTTTAGACGATTATTTGCAGAAGGAGCATTTTCGGCAGCATTTATACCAATTTTTTCTTCAATATTAAAAAAAAATGGAAGATCTAAAGCATTACAATTTGGTTCAGAGGTTCTATCTTTGCTTTTTTTTATTCTTTTTTTAGTAATAATAATTTTTGAATTTTTAATGCCGTTAGTTGTATACTTTCTTGCACCAGGCTTTGCTCAAGATCCTGAAAAATTAAACTTATTAATTGAATTATCTCGTATAACTTTTCCATATTTATTTTTTATTTCTTTGGTTTCTTTGTATACTGGCGTGCTTAATTCTTTTAATAAATTTGCAATTGGCGCGGCATCTCCAATACTTTTAAATCTAACTTTTATAATATTTATATTTTGTTTTAGAGAAATTTTTGAAACAAAAGGACACATGCTGTCCTGGGCAGTTTTTTTTGCAGGTCTTTTTCAATTAGTTTTTTTAATATTTGGTATATTTAGAAACAATCTAGAAATTTTTTTTGTTAAACCAAAATTTTCCAAATATATAAAGAAATTATTTAAATTAATTATACCCGGAGCAATTGGCGCTGGGGTTATTCAAATAAATTTGTTAGTAGATGTAATTCTAGCATCATTTTTAAACACAGGCTCAATATCATATTTGTATTATGCTGAAAGAATAAACCAATTACCCATAGCTTTAATTGGAGTTGCACTAGGAACTGCTCTTTTACCAACATTGTCAAAACAAATAAGTCAAAATGAAAAAAGCAAAGCTTTATATACGCAAAATCGTGCCATTGAATTTTGTTTGTTATTAGCAATTCCTGCTTCTGTTGCAATATTTATAATAGCAGAACCAATAATTGGTTCTTTTTTTGAGAGAGGAGAATTTTCTGCAATTGACAAACTCCTTTCTGCAAAAGCTCTGCAGGCTTTTGCTGTAGGAGTTCCTGCTTATGTCCTAGTTAAGATTCTAACCCCAATTTTTTTTGCAAGACAAAATACGGTAACGCCAGTAAAAATAGCAATTTTTTGTGTATTTATAAATTTTTTATTTAATATTATTTTGATGCAATTTTATCAACACGTTGGAATAGCAATTGCCACCGCTATATCTTCCTGGGTAAATTGTATATTGCTTTTTTATATTTTATTAGAATCTAATGAAATTGTTTTTGATAAAATGTTGAAAGTAAATTTGAAGAAAATTCTTATAATAAATATAATTTTTGCAATTCTTGTTTTTTATTTTAAAGATTTTATAAATATATTTTCTAATTATAAATTTTTAAATTTATCAATTTTTGTTTTAATAAGTATTAGTGTTTATGTTTTATTATTAAGTTTTTTTAAAATTTTTATTTTTTCAAATTTTCAATTATTTAAGCTAAGATAAATATATGAATAGAATATTTTCAGGAGTTCAACCAACAGGAAATTTACATTTAGGAAATTATCTAGGAGCAATCAAGAACTGGGTTTCTCTACAAAAAGAATTTGAATGTATATTTTGTATTGTTGATTTGCACGCTATTACTATTAAACA
>CAYXBD010000088.1:0-3537 GCA_964463275.1 uncultured Alphaproteobacteria bacterium
TTTTTGCTTTCTTGGCTTCTTTAGGCTTTGCATCACCCTTTGGTGGGGCTTGATCGCCACCTTTTTCTTTAGCTGGTTTTACATTTTTAGCAGGTTCTCTTTTTGGTGTTCCTTCTATAACTTCACTAACAACTCCTGAACCAACTGTTTTTCCACCTTCTCTGATAGCGAAACGCTGACCTTTGTCCATAGCTATTGGTTGTAACAAATCAACTTCCATTTGCACGTTATCGCCTGGCATTACCATTTCTATCTTCGCTGGTAAATAAGCTGTTCCTGTAACATCGGTTGTTCTAAAATAAAACTGAGGTCTGTAATTTGTAAAAAAAGGTGTATGTCTACCACCTTCTTCTTTTTTTAGTACATATACTTCGCATTTAAAACTTGTGTGTGGTTTAATGGATCCTGGTTTACATAAAACTTGTCCTCTTTCTACTTGGTCTTTCTCAGTACCTCTTAAAAGAGCTCCAATATTATCACCAGCTTCTCCAGAATCTAATAATTTTCTAAACATTTCAACACCTGTAACTGTTGTTTTTTGTGTTTCTTTCATGCCAACAATTTCTACTTCTTCGTTGACTTTAATTATTCCTTGTTCCACTCTTCCAGTAACTACAGTTCCTCTACCTGTAATTGAAAAAACATCTTCTACAGGCATTAAAAACGGTTTGTCTTTAGGTCTGTCTGGTTGTGGGATATGCTCATCGATAGCTTTCATTAACTCAAGAATAGAATTTTTACCTGTTTCTTCATCCTTACCTTCGACTGCTGATAATGCTGATCCTTTTATGATTGGAATTTTATCGCCTGGAAAATCATAAGACGACAACAACTCTCTTGTTTCTTCAACAACAAGATCTAGCATTTCTTTATCTTTAACTTGGTCAACTTTATTTATATAAACTACGATCGCAGGAACCCCAACTTGTCTAGCTAACAAAATATGTTCACGTGTTTGTGGCATTGGGCCATCTGTTCCGCTAATTACTAAAATAGCGCCGTCCATTTGAGCTGCTCCAGTAATCATGTTTTTTACATAATCTGCATGACCAGGGCAATCTACATGAGCATAATGTCTTTTTTCAGTTGTATACTCTACATGAGCTGTAGCAATTGTAATTCCTCTTTCTTTTTCTTCTGGCGCCTTATCAATTTGATCATAGGCTGTAAATTCGGCTCCACCAGATTCTGATAACACTTTTGTTATTGCAGCGGTAAGTGTAGTTTTACCATGATCAACATGACCAATGGTACCAACATTACAATGTGGTTTTGATCTATCAAATTTTTCTTTTTCAGCCATATAATTATTCTATTAAATAAAATTAAATTAAACAAATTTTATTTTAAATCAAATAAAAAAAAAAAAAAAAATTGGAGCGGGTGAAGGGAATCGAACCCTCGTCATCTGGTTGGAAACCAGAAGCTCTACCATTAAGCTACACCCGCATTGGTGGAGGGGGTTGGATTCGAACCAACGTAGACATAAGTCAACAGTTTTACAGACTGCCGCCTTTAACCACTCGGCCACCCCTCCATTTAATAAGATTAATTTATATACTTTAGATATAAAAAACAAGATATGACTTAATTATTTAGTTTTTTAAAAAATAGTATAAACAAACGGAGCTATAACTGTTCCTGATGTCAAAAAAAGTAATGCCCCAAAAAGAATGAATACAATTATTATAGGCAACAACCAAAATTTTTTTCTAACTTTTAAGAAATTATATACATCTAATAAAAAATTCATAAAATTAAGTTTTATTATATTTTAAATATAAATAATCTAATTTTTTACTTTATAATAAGTTTTTTTTTATTATTTTAAATATTTAATACGCCGGCTTAGCTCAGTTGGTAGAGCAACTGATTTGTAATCAGTGGGTCAGGGGTTCGACTCCTCTAGCCGGCACCACTTAAAATCTTGTTTAACAAAAAAAAAATTAATAAAGAACTTGTTTCCTGGTCTTTATTAGATTGGGCTAATTCTGCTTGGCCTACAGTAATTATAACCTTTATTTTTTCTACATATTTTGTAAAAAATATAGCACCAGATCAAATAACAGGTACGTCGTTATGGGGTTATGTTTTATCTATATCAGGATTAATCTTAGCTATTTCAGCGCCAATAATTGGTATTTATTCAGATATTTTAAAAAAAAGAAAAATTTTTCTAATTTGCTCATCTGTTTTGACTTGTTTTTTTGCATTTCTTTTATGGTTTACAGAACCAACTAAAAATATATTAGTAACTTTTTTAATAATCATTGGGCTAGGAAACATATGTTTTGAATTATCAACGGTCTTTTACAACGCATTGTTAAAAAAAGTATCAAATAAAAAAAATATTGGAAAAATTTCGGGCATTGCTTGGTCTCTAGGCTATATAGGAGGTATTTTATCACTAATTATTTGTTTTGTTCTTTTCATCAATCCAGATAATCCAATTCTTGGTCTAGATAAAGAAAAATTTGAACATATTAGAATAATCGGACCTTTTATAGGATTGTGGTTTTTAATATTTAGTATTCCAAGTTTTATTTATATTAAAGAAAAAAAAACAAAAATTAAAAAAATTAATTTAATAAAAAATATAAAAACAACTTTTTTATCAATTGAAAAAACAACTCTGAAATTCTTAATTTCGAGAATGTTATACACTGATGGATTAAATACATTATTTGCATTTGGTGGAATTTATGCTGCAACATTGTTTAATATGGAATTTAGTGAAATAATTTTATTTGGAATTGCTTTAAATATTTCTGCTGGAATTGGATCTATAATATTTGCTTTTTTTGATGATAAATATGGACCAAGAACAATTATAAAACTCTCCCTTTTATCTTTAATTTTTATTTGTTCATTAATCTTATTAACAAACAGTAAAATATTATTTTGGGCACTAGGAATTGGTATAGGATTTTTCATAGGAGGATTGCAATCAACAAGTAGGTCGTGTATGGCTAGATTGTCAAAAATAAATGATCAATCTAAAATGTTCGGTATATACGGTTTGTCTGGAAAAATAACAGCATTTCTTGGACCATATTTTGTTGCTTTATTAACAACCACATTTAATAATCAAAAAGCGGGTTTTATCAGTATCATTATTTTTTTTATTTTAGGTTATATGATAATTAGAAACTTAAAACTACCAAATTATTCTAAATGACCAAAAATTTGGTCAATAATAGTTTTAATTGATAATCCTACAGTCTCATCTCGTAGATTTGTATAGTGATAATAATCAGATAATCTGGAAAAAAGAACATTATATTTAACTATCATTCTTTTTTTTTCATCATTATTTGAAAAAACTCCTGCATTATAGCCTTTAATAAAAATTTTTTTACTTTGATTAACTAATTTAATCCAATCATGCCCAGTGTAATAAAATATCTTAAAATTATTTTTAATTATTAAATTTTCTAAATTATTAATTAAAGATCCCTTTTTATTACAAATTTGAGAAAAGAATTTAACAAAATCTTTATCATTAAATTTATTTAACTTTTCTTCTTCTTTATCTTC
>CAYXBD010000089.1:0-3531 GCA_964463275.1 uncultured Alphaproteobacteria bacterium
TTAATTTTTCATTTATTTTTTTTTGTGGTTTTGAAATTGTATTTACTATACTTATTGTGTTTCTTAAATTATCGAACACTGCCACTAAAGACGTTCTCATAAACAATGCATAGGGTATATTTATATTATCTTTATTTGTTTTTGGAATTTTTTCATAAAATTTAATAAAATCATAACCCATATAACCAACATAAGACGAGACCATTGAAGGCAATTTTCCAAAAGTACAAGTTTTCAATGAACTGATTTCTTTTTTTAAATTGCTTAAAGTATTTTTATTTAATTCTGTGCATTTTAATATCTTATCTGATTCAATTCCTATAATTGAATATCTACCTCTACTTGATCCTCCTTCAACAGATTCAAGTAAAAAAGTATTCTGATTTTTCTTTATTAATTTTAAATAAGCAGTAATAGGCGTTTCTAAATCTGCAGATATCTCAGTCCATATACATAATCTATTATATTTTTTTGATTTAAATTTTTTTATAAAATTTTTTATATTTGGTGTTATTTCCAATTTTAATACAGCATTCTGTCAACAAATTCATTAAGTAGATTTTCATTTACACTTACAGGGTAGTTTTTTTCTAACTTATTTGAAAATTGCTCAAAATTATCAATTCCATAAATTTTATTAACGTTTTGTTGTATTTCACTAAATTTTTGATCATCAAAATTAATTTCACTATCTGATAATACTTTTAGTATGTAATATCTATCCATTGTTTTATCTTCATGAATTGTATTTTTTTCTGACTCAAAAATTTTGTTTGTAAATTCTAATGAAAAACCTTCATTAATTAAATTTTCTCTATTTAATTTTTTTGTTGTTCTACTGTTCATTTTTAAGGAGTCACTAATTTTCATAAAATTTACACCTTCTTTAATTTTAAGTTTAAATTTTTCATTTATTTTTTTTATTTTTTCATCAATTTTTTTTTCTATTAAATCATTTTTTATTTTGTTGTAAGCTTCTTTATATTCCATAGGCTTTTCATCAACAATTTCATCAACTCTAACAACAAAAAAACCATCATCAACTTCTTCTATAAACAAATCTGAATCTGTTTCTTTATCAAATACTTCGTTAAAAAACTTTTCGTTTTTTACTTCCTTCGACAATTCGGAATTATAATAAGATTTTTTTTCTATAAGTTTTTCATCTTTTAATTCTAAATTAAATTTCTTTGATATCTCTTCCAAACTAAATCCATCTGTTATATCTTTTTCAACTTCTAATAATATATTTTCCAATTCATCATAAGATTTATTTAAAATAAGATCTTCTTTAATTTTATTTTTAACATCACCTAGATTTTTTGTCTTACTTTTAATAATTTTTGTAACTTTTAAAATATGCCATCCAATATCTGTTTTAATTACTTTAGTAAAGTTATTTTCGTTTAATTTAAAAACTGGTCCAGCAAATTCATCAAAAAGTTGGTCTTTTTCTACCAATCCTAAAGTAGTATAAGAGATATCTTTTTCTTTTTCTCCAATTTCTTTAAAAGAGTCTTTTTTTTTAAGAGATTTAAATATTTTTTCACCAATTTCATTATTATTAAAAAAAAGTTGTTCTACCTTTCTTTTTTCTGGTATTAAAAAGTCTTCTTTTTGATTATTATAAAGTAATAAAATTTCTTCATCACTTATTTCAATTCTTTTTTTTATTTTATCTAAATTTGGAAAAATATAAGTAAAAGATCTTCTTTCATCAAAAAAATATTTATCTTTATTTTTATTGTAATAATTAGTTATTGATTCTTCATCGGTAATTTTTATAGAATATCTATATAATTTTTTATCGATACTAGCAATTTCAAATGATTTTTTTTCTTCCAATTTATTGTATATCGCTTGCAATAAATTGTTTGGATAATTTATTTTTTCTTCAAAATAAGTTGAGATTAATCGAACTATTATTTGACCTTCGAGGTATTCAAAATATCTTTTTTCTGATCCAAAATTGTTAATTATAAAATTTTTATAAATATTTTTATCAAAAGTATTTTTTTTTAATTTATTTTGAAATAATTCATTCTCAAAAATATTTTTTCTTAAAATTTTCTCAGATACATTGATATCCGATGCTTTAGCTGCATTCAAAATTAAATATCTATTAGCAATATTTGCAATTGTTTCATTTGCAACATTTCTGACTTCAAATTTATTTAATTTTTCATTCTTTTTATTTAAATAATTAATATTCGATTGTAATTCTGCTAAGAAAAATTCACGTGAAATTTTATTTTTACCTATTTTAAGAATATAATTTTTTTTATTACTAAAAATATCTCCAACTCCCCAAAAGGTAAAACTTATAAATATGAAAAAAAGAATGATTCCCATTAACCAACCTTTTATATATTTCTTTATATATTGAAGCATTTCTTTAATATAAGATATTAAGTAATATCAAACAAACAATGAATAAAGATAAATTAATTGTTGCAAATTGGAAGATGAATTTGCTTTATAAAAATGCATTTAGTTTTTGTAAAAAAATTTCCTTAAAAAACAAATTAATTAAAAATAAATTCGTTATTTGTCCTCCAACTACAATCATTTCGCAATTATCAACAAAGTTTAAAAAAATTAATTTTGGAGCTCAAGATTGTTCAGCAGTTGAAGAATTCGGCGCTTATACTGGCGATATAAACTCAAAAATGTTAAAAGATATTAACTGTAAATATACATTAATAGGTCATTCAGAAAGAAGAGAATTGCACAAAGAAGATGAATCTTTAATATCTTTAAAAATCCTATCTGTTTTAAAAGCTAATATTAATCCTATTTTATGTGTTGGGGAAAATTTAAATCAGAAAAAAAAAGGTAGCACAAAAAAAGTTCTTAAACATCAACTTACTAATGTTCTATCAACAAAAAAATTTTTTAAAAAGGTAATTATAGCCTATGAACCTGTTTGGGCAATTGGAACAGGTAAAACACCAACAGTTGAAGATATATCTAATACAATTTTATATATCAAAGATGTATTAGCAAAAAAATCTGATATTTATAGAGATGTAAAAGTCTTGTATGGAGGATCTGTTAACGTGAATAATTCAAAATTATTTTTAAATAATACAAATATTGATGGTCTCTTAGTAGGTGGCGCAAGTTTGAATTTTAACAGTTTTTTATCAATGCTTAAATATCAATAATTAAATATATTTGATTTTTTTATAATAATTAATATATTCTAAGACTATTAAATGGAATCCATATTATTAACACTCCATATTATAGTAGCAATAAGCTTGGTCATATCTGTCCTTCTTCAAAGAAGTGAAGGTGGATTAGGAGGGCTTGGTGGCGGAATGTCTAATGTAATGTCACCACAAACGGGTAATAATTTTTTTACAAAATTAACTCTTTATTTAGCAACTGGATTTATTGTAACCAGTTTGTCTTTAGCAATAGTATCTGGAAATTCAAATAAAGACTCTATTATTGAAACTGATATAATAGACAATATTAAGGAGAAAGATGTACCAACAGTTCCATTGGCTGAATAATTTTTTTTTA
>CAYXBD010000090.1:0-3523 GCA_964463275.1 uncultured Alphaproteobacteria bacterium
TATTGATGGTTTAGAAGAAATTGTAGTTAATTCTGAAGTTGTAAGAAAAAATAGAGAACCTCTCCAGATTTTTACTGATAAAAAAAATAAAGTTGACACTTCTGCATAATTATATTTTATAATTATTGAATTCTTAAAAAAAAAATGAAAAAGAAACAAATCGTTATTCCTTTATTACCTCTGAGAGATATAGTCGTTTTTCCTGGAATGATAACACCTTTATTTGTTGGCAGATCAAAATCTATCTCAGCTTTAGAAGAAGTAATGAGTAAAGACAAAATGATTTTTTTAGTTACACAAAAAGATGCTGAAACTGACGACCCTTTACCTAATGAGATATACGAAATTGGTTGCATAGGAAAAGTTATTCAACTATTAAAACTTCCCGATGGAACTATGAAAGCATTGATAGAAGCCCAAGATAAAGCAAGAATATTAAAATACAATAAAGATAATAATTATTATTCCGTTAATGCTGAACTTTCTGAAAAACCAAAAATAAAAAAAACTTCAAATGTTGACGCAATTATTAGACGTTTACTAACTCGTTTTGGAGCTTATGCGAAATTAAATCGTACAGTTCCATCAGAAGCTTTAAGTTCGATGTCACAAATAAATGAAACTTATTTGTTTGCTAATACTCTTGCATCATATTTAATTTTAAAAATTGATTTAAAACAAAAATTACTAGAAATACCTTCAACACATAAGCTTTTAGACCAGATTTTAGTGTATATTGAAAATGAAATAGGAGTGCTTGAAGTAGAAAAAAAAATAAAATCACGTGTAAGAAGACAAATGGAGAAAACACAAAGAGAATATTATTTAAATGAACAATTAAAAGCTGTACAAAAAGAGCTTGGAGATCTTGATCAAACTAAAAATGAATTTTCTGAATTAGAGGAAAAAATAAAAACATTAAAGTTAACTAAAGAAGCAAAAGAAAAAGCAGAATCAGAACTTAAAAAATTAAAAACTATGAGTAGTATGTCTGCCGAGGCGTCTGTTGTCAGAAATTATTTAGATTGGTTATTAAGTGTACCATGGGATAAGAAATCAAAAATTAATACTGATCTTAAAAAAGCAGAAAATATTTTAAATAATGATCATTATGGATTAGAAAAAGTAAAAGAAAGAATTTTAGAGTTTCTTTCAGTACAAAAAAGAGTAGATAAATTGCAAGGACCTATACTATGTTTAGTAGGGCCACCAGGTGTTGGAAAAACTTCACTTGGAAAGTCAATTGCTAATGCAACTGGAAGAGAATTTATCCGAGTTTCTTTAGGAGGAATACGCGATGAATCTGAGATAAGAGGACATAGAAGAACATACATAGGTTCAATGCCAGGGAAAATTATCCAAGGAATGAAAAAAGCAAAAAAAAGTAATCCTTTATTTTTATTAGATGAAGTTGATAAAATGGGCTTTGATTTTAGAGGCGACCCTGCCTCCGCATTACTAGAAGCATTAGATACAGAACAAAATAATAAATTTAACGATCATTATTTAGAAGTTGATTACGATTTATCAAACGTTATGTTTATCACTACCGCGAACACCTTAAATATTCCTCCAGCATTGTTGGATCGTACGGAAGTTATTAGATTGCCGGGATATGTGGAAGACGAAAAAGTTGAGATTGCAAAAAAACATTTAATACCAAAAAATACAGCTAATCATGGTTTAAAAAAATCAGAATGGAAGATAAATGAAAATGCATTAAAAGATTTAATAAAATTTTATACCAGAGAAGCTGGTGTAAGAAATCTTGAGAGAGAATTAACAAACTTAATTAGAAAAGCAATTAGGAAATTATCTCGATCAAAGAAAAAAAATATTTTTGTAACTCCAAAAAATCTTGAAGAATACGCTGGAGTGAAAAAGTTTAGAAAAAATGAATTAGAAGAAAAAGATCTAGTTGGTATTACAACAGGTTTGGCATGGACCGAAGTTGGAGGCGAATTATTATTGATCGAAGCAGTATCTGTGGATGGAAAAGGCAGAATAATTAGTACCGGTAAATTAGGAGAAGTTATGAAAGAATCTGTGAGAGCAGCTGAAAGTTATGTAAAATCAAGGTGCGACGATTTTGGTATAAATTCAAAATTTTTTAATACAAAAGATATTCATGTTCATGTTCCTGAAGGCGCCACACCTAAGGATGGACCATCAGCTGGAGTTGCAATGTGTACTTCGATAGTATCTGTTATGACTGGCATACCTGTTAAAAGAAACGTCGCCATGACAGGAGAAATAACTCTCAGAGGACGAGTTTTACCAATCGGAGGTTTAAAAGAGAAACTTATTGCGGCAAACAGATCGAATATTAAAATTGTTTTAATCCCAAAAGAGAATAAAAACGATTTATCTGAGATACCTAAGAAATTAATTAAAGGATTAAAAATAATTACAGTTTCAAATTTAGATGAAGTATTAAAACATTCTTTAACAAAGAAAATTTCACCAATTAACTGGTCAAAAATACCAGTTACAGAAAAAAAAGGTACCGGTGACCAATTAATAGTTTGAAAAGAAAATTTTTTCTACAGAAAAATTATTTTTTGCTATTGACTTTATCATTTATATCTAAAATAATAAATCTTCATACTAAAGTTGGGAGGAAATAATGAACAAAGATGATCTTATAGCAAAAGTTGCTAATAACGTAGGTGTATCGAAATCTGACGCTGCAAAATCTGTTGATGCGGTATTTTCAAATATAACTAGTTCTCTAAAAGGTGGTAATGAAGTTAGATTGGTTGGGTTCGGGACTTTTATAGTTGCAAATAGAGCCGCAACTACTGGACGAAATCCTAGAACAGGCGAGTCAATACAAATCCCTGCAAAGAAAGTACCAAAATTCAAAGCAGGTAAAGCTTTAAAAGACACTGTAAATTAAGAAAGTAAAAAAAAATAATATAAATAATTATTAATTTTAAAAAAAACCGTACGAAGTTACGGTTTTTTTTATTTTATATAATCCTTTTCTGAAAATAAAACGTTCTTTGTTAAGACTTTTTAAATTTTCTTGTGATATTTTTTTGAAAATATACTATATTTCTATATAAAACCGATGGGGTGATTAGCTCAGCTGGTAGAGCATCTCGTTTACACCGAGGAGGTCGGCGGTTCGATCCCGTCATCACCCACCATAGTGGGGGTGTAGCTCAGTTGGTTTAGAGCGCCTGCCTGTCACGCAGGAAGTCGCGAGTTCGAGTCTCGTCACTCCCGCCATTTTGAAAATAGGCACTAGATTGTTTTTTAAATTAGATTAAATTAATAATTAGTAGTTTAATTCTTTTTAAAAAATGTTGACTGAATACTTACCTGTTTTATTATTTTTATTAGTTTCAATTATATTTTCTATTGGAGTTTTATCTTTATCTTTTATTGTATCCCCAAAAAAACCAAGTAATGAAAAACTCTCGCCATACGAATGTGGCTTTGAGCCTTTTGATGATGCTAGAACTAAATTTGATATTCGTTTTTATCTTGTAGCATTATTATTTATAATTTTTGATTT
>CAYXBD010000091.1:0-3492 GCA_964463275.1 uncultured Alphaproteobacteria bacterium
GTTACTGCTCCGTTTGGAATTTCTTTTATTTCCTCAACAAAAACCGCTCCTTTTTCTTTAAGATCTTCAACAACTCTTTTATTATGGACAATTTCGTGTCTCACATATACAGGAGGTCCGTAAATTTTTAAAGCTTCTTCTACGATATCAATAGCTCTGTCAACTCCTGCGCAAAATCCTCTGGGTTGTGCTAAAATAATTTTCATTTTTTTTTATTAATATTTTATCAGACTAAATGAACATTTCTACAATATCCGTTATCAATAAACCATTGAATAGCGTTTTTCAATGCAATTTTAGCTGATTTATACGTATAATTTAATTCTTTTTTAGCTTTTTCACTAGAATAAAACATCTTTTTTTCAGCCATTCTTATCATATCAACAGTTATCATTGGGTATTTAAGATTAAATAATCTTGCAAAAATTTCAAAAAGATAGCCTATTGGATAAAGTGGCTTCCTAGGTAATTGTATTTTAGGTGGGCTATGACCACACAAATTTGAAATCATTTCTAACATTTCTTTCAATGTTACATTTTCTCCGCCTAAAATATATCTCTCTCCAAATTTTCCTTTATTAAAAGCTTGCAAATGTCCTTTTGCTACATCGTTAACATGTACGATATTAAGGCCTGTATCAAGATAAGCAGGTATTTTTTTCATTGCTGCATCTATGATCATTTTTCCGGTTGGCGTTGGTTTTATATCTCTAGGTCCAACGGGCGCAGCTGGATTTACTATAACAACTGGTAGTTTTTTTGTTTTATATAATTCTTTTACTTTTTCTTCAGCAAGAAATTTAGACTTTTTATAGTGTCCTATCATTTGATCAACATTAACGGGAGTATTTTCATTAGCAATATCCCCTTCTATTGGTTTGCCCAATACCGCAACACTACTTGTATAAACAATTTTTTCAATTCCTAAATCTAATGCTTCTTTCATTAAATTTTCTGTCCCATTTACATTATTTTCATAAATTTCTTCTGGTTTCGGAACCCAAAGCCTATAATCTGCTGCAACATGGAATAAATACTTACAATTCTTTAGACATCTTTTTAATGAATCTCTATCTTTTAAATCACCATATACAATCTCAACATCTAAATTTTTTAAATTATCTAAAACACTAGACTGTCTGACTAATGCTTTTACTTTATGTCCTTTTTTTAAAAGTTCTCTTAAAACTGCTGCCCCGACAAATCCTGCTGCTCCTGTAATTAATGTTTTCATTTTTTAAAAAAATATTTTTCTAATGGTATTAAAACTGTTAAATTTGCTAAAAATACAGAAAATAAAGAAATAATTAATAATATTCCCATACTTGATGTTCCGGCATGTGACGACAGTGACAAAACAAAAAAAGCCCCTAAAGTTGTAAGTAAACTAAAAACAACCGCTGAAGGAGTGGAACTTTTCTCAAAATAATTTTCCAAATTATTAAACTCTTCTGTTCTCAAAACTGTTTGAATAGATGTGGCTGCGCCAAAACCAAAAAGTAATGGCAAAGCAATTATATTTGCAAAATTTAAATTAATTCCGAGTGCACCTAAGAAATACAAAGTAAATAAAAAAGCAGCAATCAAATTTACGAAAACAATGAAAACTTTTTTAAAATTTCTTAATGTAAAAATTAAAAATAAAATCGTTAAAAATATTGAAGCACCTATAGCTTCTTTAAAAGATTTAACTACTTCTTTTCCAGCTTCATAAGTAGTAAAGGAACCGCCAGAAATATTTAGGTTAATATTGGATACGCTTGCAATAAAACTCTTTTTATAATCAAAATTATCTAAATCTTTTGAAGGAACAATTTCGACTCTAATTTTTCCATTTTCTCCAATATATCTTTTTTTCAAAGAAACAGGAATATCTTCTTCAGAAATAATTTTTGCATCTAAACTTTTATTAAATCTTTTAATATTTTGATTTAAAAAATAAAAAAATTGTTTTTCATATTCAGTAAATGATTCTGAATCTTTATAGGAGTTTATACTTTTTTCTAATCTCTTAATTTCTCTTATATCAATTTTATTTTTATAATTTTTAGAAATTTTAAGCTGTAAATCTGATAGCAAATCATTTATTTTTATTTTTTCTAGTGCAAACTCTCTAGGTGTTAACAATCTAGGTTCTTTCAATTCTATTTTTGGATAAAAAGTCTTGAATTGATCTAAAATTTCCAATTTTTTTTGTTGGTTTTCCGGAATTAGGTCAAAAAAAGATATTGCTTCTTTTATTTCATCTGAATTAACAATATGATTTTTTATATCTCTAACCTCAGAAAAACTATCTACTAAAATATCGACACTATGCGGGTTAACACTTTTATCTTTTATTAACTCGTTCATTGCTTGCACAGAGGTTGTGTTTTGATCGCGTAGTTTTATTGGATCATTTTCAAATTGTATTTTTTTCAAATTATTAATAGAAACTAAAATTAAGGCAAGTGATAAATAAAAAAGAACTTTACTATTTTTCTTTTTATTAAAAAAAGAAAACAATTTCATTCTTTCAAAATCAGCCCAACCTGAAAATGCTCCTTTGTCTTTTTTTAAAATTAAAAAAGCTGGTAGAAAAAATAAAGTTAAAAATAAAGAAACAAACATACCTGAACCAGCAATAGCTCCTAACTGCGCAACTCCTTTAAAAGAAGTAAAGGCAAAACTAAAAAAACCAATAGCTATTGCAATTGCGGTTAAAAATAATGCTTTCGATATACTTTTATGTGTATTTATTAAAAAATTATCGGATTTTTCATCAAAAAGTTCTACGGATCTTAGACAATAATGAATTGCAAAATCTATTCCTAAACCAATAAAAAGTACGGCAAATGCTATAGAAATTAAATTTAGTTCTTGAAAAAGAAGCAAGGCAATGGCTGTTGTCCAAATTAACCCTATTATTAAAGTTACTAAACTTCCAAGAATTAAATGTACACGCCAAAAAAAAGCAACGCTAATTATGATTAAAACAAATAATAATGAAATAAATATTCCCTTTTTAGAACCTTTTTCCAAATTGCTCAGTTCTTCTTGTTCCATTGGTACTGTGCCAGTTAAACGAATATCGAAACTTTCTTTGGAATCTAAATTAATATTTGTACGATTGGCATGTTTGTAATTGTAAAATTCGTGGTCAATGCTTTTTAAAAAATTTAAAGAGTCTTTTGAGGGAAAAAAACTATCAGTATTAAGTTTTGGCTTTAAATAAATTATTTCTCTATGATTAGCTTCAGATCCTTTAGCAAAAAGATTGCTCCAACTTAAACTATTTCCAACTTCAGGAAGTTTTTTAAATAATTTATTAATTTTTTGAATATATTGATCGTTTAGATCTGCTATCAAAAAAAGATTTATGGTGTTTAATAAACCATATAATGTTTGATCTTGAGAAAGTCTGGAAATAAAAGGCTGATAGGCAGTCATTTCATCTAAGCTTTCTTCTAATTCATCTTCTGATAAATATAAAAATCCATTTTTTTTAAAAAA
>CAYXBD010000092.1:0-3491 GCA_964463275.1 uncultured Alphaproteobacteria bacterium
GATAACCAGATTGTCTTGTTCCTAATATTTCCCCAAAACCTCTTAACTTTAAATCCTCTTCTGCAATTTTAAAACCATCAGTGATATTTTTAATAGTCTTAATTCTTTTTTTTGAATATTCATTCAAATTTTTTTCTTTATATATTAAAACACATGTAGATTTTTTATCTGATCTACCAATTCTTCCTCTTAATTGATGTAATTGAGATAATCCAAATCTATTTGATTCTTCGATAATCATTATTGTTGCATCGGGCACATCAATTCCTACTTCAACAATAGTTGTAGAAACCAATATAAGTATTTTCTTAGATTTAAATTTATCAATAATTTCTTTTTTTTCTTCTATAGACATTTTACCGTGGATTATTCCAACATAATTTCCAAAAAATTTTTTCAATTTTTCAAATCTCTTTGTTGCTGCAGTTAAATCTAATTTTTCCGATTCATCAATAAGAGGACAAATCCAAAAAGCATTTAACTTTTTATCAATGATTTTTTTCAATCCTTTAATAATTTTAGACACATTATTTGATGGAATTGTTACCGTTTCTATCTTTTTCCTATTAGATGGCATTTCTGTTATTTTTGAAATATTCATATTCCCATACATTGTTAACGCTAATGTCCTTGGAATTGGTGTTGCTGTCATTACTAAAATGTGAGGATTACAACCTTTTGCAGATAATTGAAATTTTTGATGTACGCCAAAACGGTGTTGCTCATCGATAACAACATATCCAAGCTTTTTAAAATTAATATTTTTTTGAAAGATTGCATGTGTACCGATAATAATTTGCGCTTCTCCATCTTCTATTTTTTTTTTAACAGATTCTTTTTCTTTACTATTAATTTTTGAAGTAAGAAGAACTATTTTTACTTTAGTATCTTTAAATAAATTAGAGAAATAATTGTAATGTTGAATTGCTAATATTTCAGTTGGGACCATTATAGCTGCTTGAATATTCTTTTTTAAGACATTTACCAAAGTTATAAGAGCAACAATAGTTTTACCTGAGCCAACATCTCCTTGTAGTAGTCGTAACATTGAATTTTCTTTTTTTATATCATCTTCTATTTCTTTTATAACTTTTAATTGCGATTCAGTTAGTTTAAACGGAATTCTTGAAATAATTTTTTCTTTAATTTTGTTATCAACCTCAATTTTATGACAAATGTTTTTTTTTATTTTTTCTTTTGTAACTAATAATTTTATGTAATGTGATAAAGCTTCATCAAACGCCAATCTTTCTCTTAATTTTTTGATTTTTTCATTATTTAATTCTTTCGGTTTATGTACCAATTCAACAGTTTGTTTCCACGATCTCCAATTATTTTTTTTTAACACACCTTTATTAATCCATTCAGGTATTTCAATTAATCTATCTAATGATTTCGATATAGTTTTTCTATAAACTGACATTATTAAACCTCTAGTTAAAGCATATACAGATAGAGAACCGTGAAGAAACGGAAGTTCTTCTATAGGTGATATCGTTTCAGGATGAATGATTTGATATTTATTTCCTAGTTTTTCTAATTTTCCACAAATTACTTTTTTTTCACCAGAAGGCAATATTTTTTTTAAAAATTTTAAATACCCTCTAAAAAATATTATTTCTATCTCATTATTATTATTATCACATAATATTTTATAAGGCATTTTTGGATTAAATTGAGGTAAGTGTTTTACAACACTCACTATTAATGCAATTTCTTTTTTAAGATAATCATCGGATATATTTTGAATATATTTTCTTTTTTTATAATTTCTTGGAATTGTAAGCAATAAGTCAATTATTCTATTTCCACATAATTTTTCAAACAATATTAATGTTTTAGGTCCAACTCCCTTTATATTTTCTATTGAATCAAATAAACTATTTTTAGAAATCTTGTCTAACATATATTCTTTCCTATATTGATTTATATTAGATAATAATATTATCATGTTGAAAAAAAATAAGATTAGTAAATTACCTATAAGAAAGAAAAGAATTTTGTTTAAATGTACCCACAGGGGGACAAAGGAATTGGATATACTCTTAGGTAATTATGTTTCTATTCATATTAATAAATTAATAATTAAAGAATTAGATTATTTAGACGTTATTTTAGGTTTTAATGATATGGATTTATTTAAAATTTTAACAAAAAAGAAAGAAATTAATAAAAAAATGAATAAATCTTTTGTAAAAAAAATTATTAAATTCAACCAAAAATTTAATAAATATATTTAAGATATTGAAAAAACTAATTATTTTAAAAAAATAACAAGATATATTAATTTAATTTATTAACAAATATATTTAAACAACTGATTAAATTGAAAAAAATTATAAATTTAGATATTTTTAAAAAAATATTAAAAAATAAAGATAAAATTACCAGTTTTGTTGATGAAAAACCAAGTAAATCTAAATATAGCCCAATTTCACCAAATATCGATCTAATTAATGTAATAGACACGCCGTTTATTGTTTTAAGTCATAATAATAAAATTCAATTTATTAATAATGCTGCAAAAAATACTTTTAATTTAAGCGATGAAGATAATATTTTTCACACTTTTCGAACACCTGAATTTCATGAAAATATTTCTAAAATTAAGAATAAAAAAAAAGGCAAATCTCACTTCATACTAGAATTATTTAACGTACCCCAAGCAAAATTTTTTAATGTTAAAATGTATAAATTGTCTAATAAGATTACTCTTTTATCATTTATTGATATTACACGTCTTCAACATTTAGAAAATTTAAGAAAAGATTTTATTGGAAATGTAAGTCATGAATTAAAAACACCTTTATCTACGATTATTAATATTATTGAATTATTAAAAGATCAAAAAAAAATTACGGTTCAAGAAAGGAATAAATTTACAAAAATTTTAAGTAAAGAATCTTTAAAAATGAAATCTATAATCGAGGATTTATTGCATTTAACAAAAATAGAAACTGATTTAACAAAAAAAATTACAAAAGTAGCAGATCTTAATAAAATCATTTTTGATTCAATTACTAGAACAGAAACAAGAGCTAAAAAAAATGGAATAAATATTAAATATACTAGATCAAAACCGGCAAAAATTTTAGGTGAATCAAATCAATTACAACAAATGATTGTTAATATTATTGATAATTCAATTAAATATGCTGATAAGAAATCTTTAATAAATATTGACCTAAGAGATTCTGAAAATAGATTAGTTTTATCTTTTAGAGATGAAGGTAAAGGTATCCCTCAACGATTAATACCTAGAATAACCGAGCGATTTTATAGAGTACCAGATGCGAAAATTAAAAGAATTGAAGGTACAGGTTTAGGATTGGCGATTGTTAAACATATTGTAATAAGACATAAAGCTGAAATGAAAATAACTAGCAGAGCTAATGTGGGGACTACTATAGAAATATCTTTCAAAAAAATTTAAATTATATAAATAAAAAAACCATAATTTAATAAAAGCTACTAAATATTTGTAATAAATT